>JAPLCR010000414.1:3274-3823 GCA_026392135.1 Armatimonadota bacterium | reverse complement strand
TTATCCCCTTCGGATTTCCGAATATCAACATTAGCATTACCTTCTCGTCCCTCTTTCCAGATAAGCCAGCGGTGGTTTCCGGGAAAATCCATTCTTCTTGATACCGACTCGGCGATAGCGTAAGCAGGGTTTTTATTCGCCCCAATATACAAAGCCTCCAACACTGTACTTTTGCCGGAGCCGTTGCCGCCCACAAGAATCGTGAGGGGAGTCAGGTCGTTCAACTCCCCTTCGCGAATTCCGCGTAGCCGTTCGATTTTTACGCTCTGTATCATGCTACATCACCTTGAAACGAGGCGTTTCGCCCCGAATATCCGCCTAATCAGTCAGTCCCCCTCGCCCAGGTCAATAAGGCGAATCAACTCCTCTGACCACCTCACAGACAAGCCCTTCTCCCAGAATTGGGAGAGGGGTGTCCGTAGGACGGGGTGAGGGCTACTTATACAGCGCCCCGTAAGTGTTACACGCCCGGTAGTCTGCGCTCTGCGGCTCCATCGTTCCGAAGCGAGACCACGCGCTCGGACGGAAGAGGCGGTCTGCGCTCACATT
>JAPLCR010000414.1:0-3232 GCA_026392135.1 Armatimonadota bacterium | reverse complement strand
GTGCATATCCACGGGAATACGGAGCATGGCAGCCATGGTGATGAGGTCGTTGCCGATATGCCCGTAACTAATCGCCCCATGATTCGCACCCCAGTTGTTCATCACGGTATACACGTCCGTAAACGCGCCCTCGCCCGTAAGGGTCGGAACAAACCACGTGGTGGGCCAAGTCGGGTTCGTGCGAAGGTCGAGCGTGTCATGCACTTCGGCGGGCAGGTCAATCGTGTAGCCCTCCGCTATCTGTAGAACGGGCCCCAAGCCCTTCGCGAGATTCAGGCGGCACATCGTGACAGGCATACCGCCATGCGTCAGGAAGTCCGTAGACCAGCCCCCGCCTCGGAAGTACTCAAGAACGGAGGTACACCACTTCGTAGCGTCGAGGCAACGCCCTGCATCCTCCGCCGTTATCTCCCAGAAAGGTTTCAGAAGATGGTAGCCGTCCTGCGTCTGTTCGCCCGTCCAGTCGAGCGCAGAGGGACCTGAATTGATAAGGTGTAGGAAGCCGCCTTCCGCAAGTCCGCTTACGTTATACCCCGTAACCCGCGAAACTGCGTCAGGACTCCAGTAGGTTCGCACGTCTGAGAACATCTGCGCGGTTCCCGTAAGCAGGTGTCCGAACAGCATGGAGACCGCGTTCAGCGCGTCGTTCTCCGTTGCGACGATGTACGGCTGGCGGATTCCGTTCCAGTCAAACGAGGTGGAGAGTATCGCTTCGAGGAAGTCGCCGTTCGCGTACTGGTCTGTCCACTGGCGTTGCCCTTGAAAGCCTCCTGCGATGGCGTTATGCCCCTCCGCCTCTTCCAGAAAGCCCAGCTCCGCGAGGCGGGGATTGCCTACCATTAGGTCGCGGGCGATGAGTGCCATCTTGACGGAGAACTCCCACGATTCGGCTTTTTGAGCGCGAGACATCTGCTTCTCTTCGGGGTTTATGTCTGCGCCTTCCGGGCAGTTTTCAAGTACCCACTTAATGGCGCGTTCGTACTCTTCCGTGTCGTAGATTTTCGCGTCGATACGGCGTGTAAACTCGGTCATATCCACCGTTTCGGCTCTCATTCCGAGGTACGACTGGAAGAAATCTTGGTCTACGATAGAGCCGGCGATACCCATTGAAACGCCGCCCATCGCGAGATAGGAGGTTCCGCGCATGGAGGCGACGGCAAGCCCAGCCCTTGCGAAGGAGAGCAGTTTCGCCTGAACATCGGCGGGGATAGAGGTGTCGCCAGAATCTTGAACATCATGCCCGTAGATACCGAACGCGGGTAGCCCCTTCTGCGTATGCCCTGAAAGCGCAGCGGCGAGATAGACCGCGCCGGGACGCTCTGTGCCGTTGAAGCCCCAAATCGCTTTTGGTAGAGCGGGGTTCATGTCAATCGTCTCGGAGCCGTAGCACCAGCAGGGCGTGACGGTCAGCGATACGCCGACTCCCGCCCGCTCGAACTTCTCGGCGCACTTCGCCGCTTCAGATGCGCCGCCGATACAGCCGTCGGCGATAACGCACTCTACAGGCAGACCGTTGGGGTGACGCAGGTTCGTGGTGAGGAAGGCGGCGGCGGACTGCGCCATCGCCATAACCTGCTCCTCCAACGACTCGCGAACGCCGCCGTAGCGTCCGTCAATCGTGGGGCGTATCCCAATTTTGGGCAGAGAACCCCGTAATCGGTGAACGGGGGCATTTGTGTGCAGACTAGCGGTGTTTGCCATCGAAATTAAATCCCTTCAAATACAATAACTTGGTGTGTCAAAACGGTAGGCGCGACGACGTGCGTATAGTTCCCCTCGTGTCGGAAAGGAATCTCTTGTCCAGAGGGCGCGAGAACCACCCGCGTCGGGGCTGTGCCGGTTCGTAGCGAGAAACTCACGTTATTCAGGGGCGTAGCGTCCTCGATATACTCGTTGGTGGCGGTTCGGCGCGTCGGTTGGAAGTTCACTAGATGCACGACGAGCCGATTCTGTTCCGCTTGGCGCAGAACATCTATCTCCATACCCGCCGGAACGTTCTCCCCCGCCTTGACGACAGGCTCAGGTAGGAGGATTTCGAGCATACGAGCGACCATCTCTTTGTAGACGTAGAAGGCATCTTCGCGGTAGCCCTTGAAGATGGCGGCGTAGAGATACCCGACCGATTTGTCGGCGGACAACACGCCGATGGGGTAGCCTGTAGGCTTGTCCGCGGGAGTCTGGTTGTGCGAAGAGAATTTGCCGGGAGCGCGATTGAAGTAGGGTTGCCACACTTCGCCTAGCGTGGTAGCGTCTTCAACAGTCTCCACATAAGAGCCCTGTTTGTAGTTCACGAACTCCGTTTTGGGCTGTCCCGCGCCCAACGTATCGCCTAAATCCATGTAGGAGGGTGTCCAAGGGCAGGGGGCTAGGTACTTGACGGGGCTATTGGGAAGCGCGAACGCGCCGTTATCCAGCGTCGCCTCGTGCGAAAAGAGGACTTTGCCGCCCTGCGCTAGGTAGTCCGCGAGACGCGCCTGCATAGAGTCGTCCAGAACGCCTCTGTCTGGGATTATCAGGAGTTTGTAGTTGTTCAGGTTGTCTCTGTCGGGGGTTTCGCCGTTCCACTGGTGTTTGAGCGCGGAGAGTATAGCGGCGGTTCCTTCGATGGAGCCGTCAATCTTTACGCATCCTCGGCTGTCCTCATCGCCTGTGAGGGCTTCGCGGTTTTCGGGAAGTAGTAGCACACCAATATCGGCAAGGGGAGTCGCGTCCTTGCAGTAGGCTTCTATCGCTTCGATACGCTCGAACACTTCGCCCATGACCTTGTACGCGCCCTTATCCAGCGTGCCGCGAGGGTGCAACTGGTCGCCGATGTTCACAACCCCGCCCGTCGCGACAATGGTAGCCGCCTCGTAGTGGAGTTGGGGAATAGTCTTCAAGCCCCCGAAATCCGCCCACGACTTATGGAAGCGCGCTGTCATGCCTTGCAGGGGGCGGGGGTAGGTTCGGGCGAAACGGGCGTGGCACGGGAAGAAGAGGTAGCCCCAGCCGCCCGTCGTCAGCGATTCGATTTCGAGGTGGGTGAGCGTGTCTAGTTCGCGGTGAACGTTCGCTGTGACTCGGCTATTGAAGAAGGTGGTGGCGTTGGGGCGCAGGTCTTTGCACAGTTTCGTGAGGCGGGTGGTGTATTCGCGCAGAATCGCGAAGGTCTGGCGGCGGTGCGCGGCGACATCGTGGCGGAAATAGCCGTCCTTTTCGAGACGCGCCATACACTTTTCACAGAAACAGCCGG
>JAPLCR010000670.1:5774-19357 GCA_026392135.1 Armatimonadota bacterium | reverse complement strand
AGGTTTTGGAAGATTTTAACTAGAGAGAGTCCCTTAGATGTTTCCAATGTCGGCTCCATTGGCATTGAGTTGACCAATTTTGCTGGAATGGGGGATCCTACCGTTACCACAAAGTTACTCGGCAAGAATAGCCCTGTTCAGGTTAGCCCCGCACATAAGGCGAAGATTCTGGAGGATACTGTCAAGTTCCAGTGGAAAGGGTTGATTGGAACGGATACCTATGTTGTACAGGTAATCCTCAAGAAGCGATTAGGTAGGCGGCGCAGTCCAGACGAAAGAATGTGGACATTCACTGTGGGAGGCGGCAAAACTGAACTGCAATGGGACGTTAAGAATATCCCTAGTGGAGAGTTCTTATGGTCTGTTCTGGCGTTTGACGACGAAAAAGTAGTGGGAGTTTTTAGCCCGGATAGATCGTTCACGATTGTTCGTTAATTTCGGCACCCAGCGTTCGCCTTAAATCAGAAACCTGAGTTCCCTGTACAGGGAACTCAGGTTTCTGCGCTTTCGCATAATTAGGAGATCACGTTACGCAGTGGGAATTTTCGGATGGGATAACTCCCTCTGTAAGTTGTTTTGTAGCCTGAAGGGCGGGTATCTTCTGTTTTGTGGTCAGCCCTCATTCCGCCCTGCGGGCGTCTTTCTCCCAATTCTGGGAGAAAGAATTCATGAACTTTGTTCACCGCGCCTGATATAAAAATCGCCACTTCAGTCGACGAATTTGCGTTGATTTCAGGTATTTGCACATCAGACCTCTCTGTAAGTTCTGCTGTTGGGCAAAAACAGAAGACCTTTTGGTTTCGGCATTCGCCTCTCGCCCAGAATTGGGAGAGAGGTTGGAGTGAGGGCTACCACCTGACTACGGCTTGAACCAAACAGTTCACTCGGAATACCTTGCAATAGCGCCCTTTGAACTGCGCAAGGTGAGTTAGGAGTTAAAGCCGACGCTAGAGAAGACAGGGAAGCCTTGCTACCTGGCGCTATGCACTGTCGTCTGCTCATTCGGGACGCTATCGAAGGGCTGTTTCGTCGTCCGCTTAATGATTCCGATTTTGCGTAGAAGCCCCTGAATAGGGTCGTAGTACTCGTCTGCAATGCGCTCTTTGAGCGGAATTATCGCGTTGTCGGTAATGTGGATATGCTCAGGACAGACTTCTGTGCAACACTTAGTGATATTGCAGTAGCCTACGCCTCCATCGTTTTTAATGCTCTCTTTGCGGTCAAGATTGTCCATCGGGTGCATATCCAGCGAAGCCAGTTTCACCATCTGACGGGGACCATAGAAGGCGTCTGTGCGGTCGTGTTCGCGCAGAATGTGGCACACGTCCTGACACAAGAAGCACTCAATACATTTGCGGAACTCCTGAACGCGCTCCACATCTATCTGTTGCATATTGAACGGCTTACCCGCCGCGTCCGGCTTAGGAACCAGCGGGGGAATGCGCGACGATACGCGGTAGTTCCATGAAACGTCCGTTACAAGGTCTTTCACGAGCGGGAAAGTCTTGAGCGGAGTCACCGTAATCTCGCCGCTTGGGTACTCCTCTATGGAGGACTTGCACATCAGTTTCGGGTGTCCGTTTACCTCTGCGCTACACGAGCCGCACTTCGCCGCCTTGCAGTTCCAGCGGCACGCCAATGAGGGTTCGAGGTTCTGTTGAATGTAGTGGATAGCGTCCAGAACCACCATGCCGGGAAAGGTCGGAGTCTCGTAGGTGGAGATTTCTCCCTCTTCGGGCGTGCCGCGAAATACCTTGATAGTCACTTTTTCCATACTACTTCGTCTCCTCGAAAAGCACTTTCAGATGCGGGGGTAGAGGGTCGAGCAGACGCGCCTCAATCTTCACCGCGTCGCCGTCCTTCTGGGAAATAAGGTTATGCTTGCCCCAGTATTCGTTATCCAGATGGTCGTAGTCTATACGCCACTGCGCTCCGCGACTCTCTTTACGCAGTAGCGCGCATCGTGTAATGACTTCGGAGGTGCGAAGCATGAAGCGCACATCTCGCGCCGCGTGCCAGCCCGGATTGAAAATGCGTCCGCCGCTCATTTTGAGGCGCTTCGCCCGACCTTGTAGGGAGATTATGGTCTCTAGGCAGTGCGTCAGCCCCTCCTCGGTCTTCGCTATCATGCAGTTTTTCTGCATCTCCTCTTGAAGCTCCTGATGAATGGCGTAGGGGTTTTCGCCCTCTGTCGCTGTCAACGGGTCGAGAAGGGTGTTTAACTCCGTCTCAATCTGCGACTCGTCAATAGTTCCATGTGAGTTTTGCGTTTTTGCGAATGCCGCCGCCGCATCGCCCGCCCGCTTACCGAACACCATGATGTCCGAAAGAGAGTTGCCGCCGAGCCGGTTCGCGCCATGAAGCCCTGCCGCCACCTCTCCCGCCGCGTAGAGACCGGGAACGGTGGTCGCGCACTCTTCAGGGGAGACCCTCACTCCGCCCATCGTGTAGTGAACGGTAGGGTAGACCTCCATCGGCTCTTTGGTGATGTCGAGATTGCCAAGCGCGTGGAACTGCTCGTGCATGGAGGGGAGTTTCTTGAGAATATATCCCGCGCCCCTATGCGTTACGTCGAGGTATACCCCGCCATGTTCGCAACCTCGCCCCGCCTGTACTTCGCGATAGACAGCGCGAGAGACCACATCGCGGGGAAGGAGCTCCGGCGGACGGCGGTTGTTCTTCTTGTCCTCCAACCAGCGTAGACCCTCTTCCGGCTCTTCCGCAAACTGCCCTTTGTAGAGAGCGGGAGTATAGTCCTCATTGAACATGAATCGCTCGCCGTTTTTGTTTTTGAGGAAGCCGCCTTCGCCGCGCACACCCTCCGTTACGAGGATACCGCGCATACTGGGGGGCCATATCATGCCCGTCGGGTGGAACTGTATCATCTCCATATCGAGAAGCTCCGCGCCCGCTTCATAAGCCATCATCAAGCCGTCGCCCGTACCCTCCCACGAGTTCGAGGTAAAGCGGTACATACGTCCCCAGCCGCCCGTAGCGAGGACGACGGCTTTCGCCTTGAAGACGACGAGCTTGCCTGTTTCGCGGTAGTAACCGAATGCGCCGACCACGCGCCCGTCGTTGAGCAGGAGTTTGGTAAGCGTTACCTCCATGTGTACGTTCATTCCGGTACCGACGGCTTTATCTTGTAGGGTGCGAATAAGCTCTAGTCCGGTGCGGTCTCCAACGTGGTTCAGGCGGCGGTACTTATGCCCTCCGAAGGGGCGTTGCGCGATGGCTCCTTCGGGAGTTCTATCGAATACCGCGCCGTACTGCTCTAGTTCGAGGACGCGCTCTGGAGCTTCTTTGGTGAAAATTTCGACGGTGCGCCAGTTGTTTAGGAACGCGCCGCCCTTCATTGTGTCTACGAAGTGGACTTCCCAACCGTCTGGCTCCTTTGCGCCATCGGGAGAGGACATATTCGCAAGCGCCGCTGCGACTCCGCCCTCCGCCATTACCGTATGCGCTTTGCCGAGTAGGGATTTGCAGATGACTCCCACGCTACAACCCGCCTCTTTCGCAGAGATGGCGGCGCGAAGACCTGCGCCTCCGGCACCCACTATAAGCACGTCGTATTCAAAAATATCGTAAGGTTCTACCATGATTCTTTTTCCTTTTCCCTCCCGTCGCTAGTTGAAGAACCGTAGGTCGGTCAGAACGCCGCTCGAAACGAGAAAGACGTAGATGTCTGTGACAAGCACCGAGATAAGACTCATCATCGCCCATGTTCCGTGCTTTTCGTTGAGGAAGCTAATTTTTTGCCACAAGCCGTAGCGCGTTTTACTCAGCGCGGAGCAGGAGTAGCAGTCTACTTTTCCACCGACGAAGTGCCGCCATGAGTGACACGAGAAGGTGTACGCTGTGAGGAGCGAGACATTGACAAAAAAGAGGAGCGTGCCTAGCCCAAAGCCGAACTTTATGCCGCCGCCCGTAGCGGGGACAGTGCAAGCCTCGAAAGCGTCTTTCCAGAGGAATATCATGAATATCGCCGCTGCAAAGAAGGCGTAGCGGTGGAAGTTTACAGCGATAAGAGGAAAGAGCCGCTCTCCGGTGTACTTACGGTAGCGCATAGTGTCTAACGCTTTCGGCTCTTTGACCGCGCAGGCGAGCGGGTCGGCGAGGAAGGAGCGGTAGAGGGCTTTGCGGTAGTAATAGCACGAAAGGCGGAAGGTGAGCGGGAAGGGGAGGATGAGTAGCGAGGGCGATATGTGGAGTGACCTTCCAAGAACCATGATCTTCCACGACTCCGGTAGTGTTATCAGGGGAGAGTAGAAGGGAGAGAGATAGTTGTACTTCTCGATAAAGAAGTGGTCGTTGTTAAAGGTGCGAAACGTAGCCCACACCACAAAAAAGCCGAACACAAGAAAGAACGTCAGGGGAGCCATGAGCCAGTTGTCTTTGCGCTCTCCCTCCGCGATGGTCGGGCGTTTGGAGTGCGGGGTCTGCTGTGTGTGTAACGCCATCGTGAGTCTCCAAGGGGTAGAAATGGACGGAAGCGGCGCAAATTTCGCGCGAACACTCCCATTGTGGATAAGAGTATCACATTTCGCGCAAAAACAGAAATTAAATTATACGACGGGAAATATTAGTACTACTTATATATAGTGGTGCGTGTTGTGCGAGAGGTAGGGGTGAGCACTTCGCATAGCGTGCGTTACCAGAGTGTCTCAATAGGGCGTTTGTGGTTCGCCCATGCTAGACGCTCATCCACTCTCCTAATAACGGAGTAGCACGCAGGGGTGAAGTGACGAAGCCAGAATCGGTTGGCTTCGATATTCTGCGACTCGAAATCCACGGAACATCGAGTCAGTCCCTGTTCACGCGCCCATGCCAATAACTCGTTCAAAAGAAGAGACGCTACTCCTGTTCCGCGCCACGCCGATTCGGTGTAGGCTGCATTAATAGCGATACCATCTGCTCCCGAAACGATGTATCTCTGCTCACTCTCCGCCGTTTGACCTCGCATGAAGGCGACTGCTTTGCGCTCATGCTGTGCAAACCAGAGGGCATGGTTCGGCTCTTCCAGCCACGTTGACAGCTCTGCTAGGCAGTCAATCTCCAGTAGAGGTAGGAAAACGGGACCCTCAGCCAGGTGACGGCGCAGGTTGTGCATGAGGGGAAGTAGCCTACTAGCATCGGCTGGCGCGGCTCTACGAATCTCTATCTGCGAGTTTATGGGGACATTCAAAGGCATCAAATCGCGCACTGCATCCACGCCGTTCAAGCCAAAGCCGTTTCCAAACCAAACATCAACGGCTTCGGAATCATGTGCGAATAGGGTGATGGCGTGCGAGTAACAGCCGTTCTGCGCCCACTGTGGGGACAGCGTAGCGTACATCTCGCGATATACCTCGCGCCGCTCTCGCCCTACGGTGACATGAGACCACTCTGGGCAGTAGATTCCACGCTGTGCGCTCATAAACTCTGGAAGGGCGAACCCGATTAGATACCCGCAGAGTATGTCGTCGCGCAGGGCGGCTACGCCGGGGAAACTCTTGAGGAGGTCTTTCAGCTTGGAGGCAACGTTCTCCAAATCGTCGGGCGGACAGGAGAGTGCGGGTGTGAGTGCTTGCTCTTGACGACGCGCATTGATAAACATCTGAGCGCATACCTCGCTATGCGATTCGGTGAGGGGCTGGATCTGCATCTCAATCTCCTTCTGTCCGGTATCTCTACTCTCTTATGAGAGGGTGTTGATGTGAGAACGGTAAACTTTGCATGGAGGCACTTGTTTCTGAAACATGAGGCTTTAGTCCTAGGGTATTCTAACACATCGACTTCATTTTGTATAGATATGCTTGCCTGTTTTACGATATCAAGGGGGCTGATATGTTGTGTTGTCTGCTCCCAAAAGAGTGAACAGGTACCCCTTACTCCTACCTTGACCCCTCTAAAGGCGTTAAGGTACAATGCACCTAACTTTTGGAGAACAGATTGGGTGTCTTATTATGCCTACAGTGTGGAAAACAGCGATTGTGGTGGGAGCCTCTTCCGGGATAGGGGAGGAGATAACGCGCCAACTTGTCGCACAAGGTTGCACGGTTGCGATAGTTGCCCGACGGCTACAGGAGCTGGAGCGTATCGCGCAGTCGCTCAACACAGGGCAATCGGCAAAAGTCTTGCTCTACCCGCACGATGTGTGTGTGTATGACGAGGTTCCCGCACTCTTTCAGAAGATTACGCACGAGCTTGGCGGGCTGGATGTGATTATTTACGCGGCAGGGGTTATGCCGAGTGTTCAGCCGAGTGAGTATGCGTTTGCGAAAGACCGACAGATGATAGAGGTTAACCTACTCGGTGCCGTCGCATGGTTTAATGAAGCGGCACAACGCTTTGAGCGAACCAAGGCAGGAACCATCGTCGGAATTTCGTCTGTAGCGGGGGAGCGCGGGCGCTATCCTCAACCTGTCTACTGCACCTCAAAAGCCGCCTTGAATGCCTATCTGGAGGCGTTGCGAAACCGCTTGGGGCGTTTCGGAGTGAAGGTTGTCACGATAAAGCCGGGACCTGTAGCCACTCCCATGACGGAAGGGCTGGGTAAACTGCCCCTCTTAATTCCTGTAGATCGTGCCGCCCGCGAAATCATTCAGTCTGCCCAACGCGGCAAGGCAAATGTTTTTATCCCCGGTATATGGCGTTGGATATTCCTTATCATCCGCAATATCCCGTCCTTTGTATTCCAGAAACTCAAGTTTTAATGGCAATCGAACCTCTCAACACGCCTATTCAACCCAAGCCCACCGAAAGAATGCCCTTAGTACCTCTTCCGTATGATAGGCTAGAGCGTGTAAGCGCATGGGGCATGAATACCTCTGTCTGCTCGTATGTCTATCGCCCAACCACTATTGAGGGAGTGCGTGAGGTATTTGAGACGGCACGAACGCAGGGGCGCAAAGTCGCTCTGCGCGGCTCAGGTTGTAGTTACGGTGATGCCTCCCTGCTTGCTGAAAATATTAGCCTCGACTTGACGCGCATGAATCGTATTCTTGCATGGAGCCCTGAAACGGGTGTCATTACCGTAGAGCCGGGAGCCACTATTCGCGATATCTGGAGGTACGTTATTGAGGATGGCTGGTGGTCGCCTGTCGTGTCTGGTACGATGATGGTATCCTTGGGCGGCGCGTTGGGAATGAATATTCACGGGAAAAATAATTTTCGTGTTGGACCTATCGGTGATCATGTCGTAGAGTTCGACCTGCTGACCCCCAAAGGCGAGATTTTGCGCTGTAGTCGCACAGAGAACACGGAGCTATTTTATACCGCAATTGGTGGGTTCGGTATGTTAGGCTGTTTTGTTCGTATCACTCTGCAACTCAAAAAAATCTACTCAGGGCATCTTTCCGTTCACGCTTTCGCTACTGCCGATTTGCGCGGGCTGTTTCAGGAGTTTGAAGCACGTATGGGAGTCGCCGACTACCTAGTGGCGTGGGTAGACTGTTTTGCGAAGGGAAAAGCCCTTGGGCGCTCGCTCGTTCATCAAGCCGACTATCTGCCCAAAGGTGTAGATCCCGTTCCTGCACAAACGCTTCGCGTACAGCATCAAGATTTGCCAGAAACACTCTTCGGTGTTATCCCTAAGTCGCTTATGTGGCGCTTTCTGAAGCCATTGTCAATACGGCGAAGTATACGCAAGGTAGTACGCTTGGCAACAACAAAACCCATAGACAGGCGCACGCGGCATTTGCGTTCCTACTGGATTACGTACCGAACTGGAAGTTTATCTATAAGCCGGGAGGTCTCATTCAGTACCAGAGTTTTGTGCCGGCAGAAACGGCGGAAGCCTGTTTCACAGCCCAACTAGAGGCGTGCCACAAGGCGGGTACTATTCCCTATCTTGGCGTTTTCAAAAGACACCGTAAAGACGGTTTTCTTATATCTCACGCAGTGGATGGCTACTCCTTCGCTCTGGATATTCCCATTACTGAAAAGAGCCGTGAAAAAGTGTGGGCTCTCGCAAAAGAGCTGAACCACCTTGTATTACAGGCAGGGGGACGCTTCTACTTTGCGAAGGATAGCACGCTCGACTCCGAAACCGCCCGTGCTTACTTAGGCGATGCCGCGCTCGTGCAGTTTCGACGTTGGAAACAGGCGTGTGACCCTGAGAACTTGCTACAGACTGGTCTCTCTCGTCGACTGTTTGGGGAGACTTGGGATTAGGTAAGGGGAGGAGAGATGTCGCACATTGCAAATTGAGAGTGGAAGCCTATAAGAGCGTAACGGAGTGGAGCGAGTGAGGTTAGCCTCATTCGCCCTGTCGGAAAAACAGTTCAGATCTCTCTCCGCCACTGCAAAGCACTAATAAGGCCGCCCGCAGGTAGACCGTGCGCGATTTGCGATACGCGAACCCCCAACGGCTTGAGCCGCGACGCGAGAAACAGCGCGGTGGTCTGACCTTCGGTAGTGGGGTTGAAGGCGAGGATGACCTCCGTGACTCCGTTGGCGACACGCGGAAATATCTCCCGAATTTTGAGCATTTCGGGCGTGATGTTGTCCATTGGAGAAATTAAGCCCTGCAAAACGTGATACAGCCCCCGATACTCGTTTGTCTTCTCCATCGCGATAAGGTCGTGCGTCTCCGCGACGATACACATTATCGTTCTGTCGCGCTTCGTGTCACGGCACACCTCGCAGACCTCTTGGTCGGTGAAGTTGGAACACTCCTTGCACAGTTTTATCTGTTCTTTCACCTCAAGAATCGCGTCTGCGAATCGCTTCGCCTCTTCATATGGAAGACGCATAAGGTGGAAAGCCATGCGTTGCGCCGATTTGGGACCTACACCGGGCAGCCGTTCTAACTCACCTACAAGTTTACCGAGTGGTTTTGGATAGTGTCTCATCGCTTCCTTCGTTCCTGAAAAGCCGTTGTCAGTAGTCCACAGGGCGCAGATAGTAGTCGTTAATAGAGGTGTTGGAGAGCATGGCGACGGTAGGCAGGTGGCGCTTCCAGTGCGTGGTGTCGAGACGGCGTTTCACCAGTTTCACCTCTGCGGCGGGGAAACCCATCTCCGTCAGTCGGCTTTCCGAAAACCCTTTTAGCAGGTAGTAGAGGATCCTGTCCGCCTTCTCGTAGGTGATTCCAAAGTCCGTTTCGTCGGTCTGCCCCACGATTAGGTCTGCGGAGGCGGGCTTGTCTACAATCACGCTTGGTACGCCAATATAGCGTGATAGCGCCCACACCTGCGTTTTGTAGAGGTCGCCAAGCGGGTTCACGGGCGGTGAATCGTCGGCGTGCCACGTAAAGTACCCGAAAAGGCGCTCCGTTTTGTTGCCTGTCCCTACCGGAATACAGCCTAATTTTTGGCTCTGGTCGAACAGAATAATCATGCGGGTACGTGCCATAACATTCCCGCGCCGCCGCCCATCGGCATCGGAAGCTAAGTTCAGATAGCCATCCGCCGCGCCTGTTATCTCAATGGTCTGTATGTTTATTCCTGTCGCTTGCACGACGAGGGAGGCGTGGTCGAGGCTGTCTTGTGATGAGGAGCGGTAGGGCATACGGATGCCGTAGACGTTCTCTGCGCCGAGTGCCCGCGCCAGCAGAAACGCCACTAGCGCCGAATCCACGCCTCCAGAGACTCCGACGACTGCTTTGGTCATTTTGCGCCTACGGACTATCTCGTCCTGTAAAAATGCGACAAGCCAGTCGGTCATCAGGGCTTCGTTTATCTTTAGATTCTCGCTCGAATTGGGGTCAAAGGCGGGCGCGTACTGTATGGGCAGTCGGTTCAAGTCTTGACTTTCTCCTCACTCTCAATGTGTTTGGGAGTCTCTCTACTTCTGGTGCGGCGACTGCGCGATTTGTTGTAGTTGTAGGGTGATGTCGCCAAGCGTCGCTTCAAGGTCGGCGAGTAGCGGCGAGTTCGCCCGTGCAATAGCGACATCGTCCATATCAATCGTGGCGCGAATTATCGCTTCGTCACTCATGGAGGCTTGAATCAGTGAGTTCCCCCAGGGGTCTACTACCTGGGAAGAGCCTGTAAAGCCTTTTCCACCCTCAAAGCCCACCAGTCCCGCGTAGACTACCCAGACGTTATGCTCTTCCGCCACACCGGGCAGTAGGACATTCCACTGCGCGATGTTGCCTATGTGCCGCCCCGAAAACTCGCGTCCGGGAGAGGCACTCAGAACATACACTACCATTGCTCCCTTCAACGCGGCAAGGGTAGCAGATATGGAGTGCCACACATCTTCGCAAATCAGTATGGCAACGCGCCCAAAGCGAGTCGGGAAAGCCTCAATCGTTCTGCCCCGCGACACAAATCGCTTTTCGTCGAAAACGCCGTAGGTTGGCAGGAAGAATTTGCGGTGAACGTGAGCGATGGAGGGCGCGAGAAAATCGTCGGAAGCGGTGAGGGTCGCATAGAGGGCACTGTTATAGTACTTCCCCTCGAAAAGTTCGTAGAAACCCAAGCAGATGTCCAGAGCCGCGTCGAGACGCTTCACATTTTGGCGATAGATGGATAATAGGTCTGCGAATAGCTCTTCTGCGCTTCGTGCAACATCTCGCACTCCACCCTCCAAAAAATAGCCTGAGAGTACGGTTTCGGGAAGGACGAGGACGTTGGTTTCGGGGCTATCTGTTGCTAATTGAGCGAAAATCTCCCCAATTCGCTCTAAATTATACACTGTGTCCCCTTTTTGGGGCTTTATCTGGGCGACAGCTACCTCGTATTTCACCTTATTCTCATTCCCTTCTTGCACGCTCGTTTCTATTATTTATTGTACCCTATCGCGGAGTGCTACGCAGAGGTTTTCCCCTCTCCGAAACCAAACGGGCTATCGTTCGTATACCCTATGGAAGGGATTTACAAATTGACATCCCTCTCTCGGTAAGGTATCATGTAGTGGGTTCATTGTGGGAGGCGTATGCGGATTGCTATTTTCTCGGAGTGCTATACACCCGTTTTGAGTGGTGTGGTTACGTCTGTTGTAAACCTGCGCGAGGCACTTATCGCTATGGGGCACACTGTCTACGTCTTCGCGCCCGGAACGTTACAGCCTGACGATGACGAACACATCTTCCGCTTACCTGAACTTCCTTTTCCAAAACACCCTTATCATTTAGCGAGACCTTTTCAGCGGCTGAACGCGCCCTTTGCGGAGATGGAGATAGATGTTATCCACTGCCAACACCCCTTCACGATAGGGAAGTTGGGCGCGGAGACCGCCAAGAAGTACGATATTCCACTCGTGTACACCGTTCACTCACACTACAACGAGATGGCGGCGGCGGCGAAATCACCTCTCCTGCGAACGATGGCTCCTACGGCTATGATGCAGATAATGAAGAGTTTCTGCAATCGCTCAGACTGCGTTATTACTCCCTCACGGCACACCCGTGAAACGCTTCGTGCGGAGGATATTCGAGCGAACTATGCGATTATCCCTAGTGGTGTTCAGAAGCCGATAGCCCGTCAAAATGTAAGACAGCATCTACGCGCCACGCTTGGTCTAGCGGATGACACGCCGTTACTGCTCTACCTAGGGAGATTGGGACCCGAAAAGCGTGTTGATCTGATACTAGAGAGTGTTGCCATGTTGCGTCAGTCTGACCTACCGAAAGCGGTAAAGAACTTCAAAGTAGTGCTGGTAGGGGATGGGCAGTGTAAGACCGATTTAGAGGTGCAGGCACGTGAGCTTGGCATAGAGAGCCGTGTGACCTTTGCTGGTACCGTTCCCCATGCGGAGGTTGGTGACTGGTATGCCGCCAGCGACCTTTTCGTTTTTCCGAGCGGCTGCGAGACGCAGGGCATGGTACTGATTGAAGCGATGGCTATGGGACTGCCGTGTATTACTATCAATCATGGCGGAGCGTGTGAGATGGTGGCGAATGGCGAGACGGGCTTCCTTATCAACCAGACCTGCCATGCCCTCACGAAAGCGATTCACAAACTGCTTATGGAGCCGGATCTGTGCCGTCAATTCGGAGAGGCGGGCAAGGTGCGTGCTGAACGCTATACTCCTGAAGCGATGGCAACCAAAGTGCTTGAGGTCTATGCGAAAGCGATAGATGTTCATTTCAACTCTACGATTAAGAAAAACCGCAGGTTCACATTAGATATTCGGCGGAAGCCGGGCGACAAGCCGAAAACGAGGCGCCCTCGTAAAGGCTTTCGTCTCGATTTTGGGGAGTAGGCTTCCCTTTTAACCTCATCCCCGTCTCTCCTTAGTGAGGAGAGGCAATTTCTTGCAACTTCGCGATATAGCGTGATGAGCGTTATCTTACCATCCACGAGAGGGTAGGTGCAGGTGTTGCAGGAGAGGGTACGAAGATATTTTGCAGGACACAATTTTCATGCCAGATGCGCTTACCATTACTCGACCCGAAACAGAAAATACTTTTGAATCCACTGCCGCCGCACCCACCTACCATGTTCTGACCTGGGGTTGCCAGATGAATGAGGAGGACTCGGAGCAGATGAGCCTCTACCTCGAACAGATGGGCTATCAGCACACTGCTGAAGTTGCTCAGGCAGACGTGGTTCTGCTGAACACCTGCTCGGTACGTGCCAAGCCCGAAGAGAAGGTGTGGAGTGCGTTGGGGCGGCTGAAAGAGATTAAGCAAGAGCGCCCCGATATGATTATCGGCGTATGCGGGTGCATGGCGCAGGTGGAGAGCAAAGCCCTCAAGCGTCGCGCCCCCTATATCAACTTGATTGTTGGGACGGGCAATATCGCCGCGATTCCTAGCCTGCTTGGACGGATTCGTAAGGGGGAGCGTGATATTGAGGCACTGGAGCCGCTCTCGCATAAAAAGCCGGACTTGATGAAGTTCACCCTGACTGCGCTAGAGCTGCCGGATCGCAAAGGAGCTATTGTTACCGACATTCCCGCCCGAAAAACAGAACGCGCCGCTAAACTCAAGTCGCACGTCCCCATTATGTACGGGTGCGACAAGTTCTGCACGTTCTGCATCGTGCCGTTTACGCGGGGGCGCGAACGTAGCCGCCCCACCTCCGAAATCCTGACCGAAATCGAGGGGCTTGCACGAAACGGAACGAAAGAGATTACTCTGCTAGGGCAGACCGTCAACTCGTATGGCAAGAACCTCGCGGAGGGGCGCGTTCCGTTTGCGCGTCTTCTAGAGCAGTTGAATGAGATACTGGGCCTGCGGCGCATTCGATTCACCTCTCCCTATCCACGTGACTTTACCGACGAGCTGATTGAGGCGATTGCACGGCTAGAGAAGGTGTGCGAACAGGTTCACCTACCTTTGCAAGTGGGCGACGACGACCTCCTGACGGAGATGCACCGAGGCTATACCGTCGCGCAGTACAAAGAGATTGTTCGTAAACTGCGGGAGCGGGTTCCGGGCATCGCTCTCACCACCGACATTATGCTGGGCTATCCCGGCGAGACCGACGCGCAGTTCCGCAATACGCTGGCGATGGTAGAGGAGTTGCGTTTTGATGCGGCGTTTATGTTCGCCTATAGCCCCCGCCCGAACACCAAAGCGGCGGCGCGTGAAGACCAACTTCCGCAAGAACTCAAAATGGCACGGCTGAGCGAGCTAATAGCCCTGCAAAACCGTATTACCGCAGAGATAAATGTACAGTCCCTTGGAGACGAGGTGGAGGTTTTGGTGG
>JAPLCR010000670.1:0-5738 GCA_026392135.1 Armatimonadota bacterium | reverse complement strand
AACTCACAGGCTACACGCGTGCTTTGAAGAACGTTCACTTTACGGTTCCAGAGGGGGGAACGCGCTCGGCGCAGTCGCTTATTGGTAAAGAGGTTCCGGTCAAACTCCTCGAATCGTACTTGACAGGCTATATCGGCGTGTTGGCGGAGCCTACGCCAAAGTAGGAGTACGCAGATGCAAGTGCGATTCCACAAAGGCAATGACGGCAAGTACACAATTACCTGGGTGCGCGGGAATCAGGCGAGCGAGTTCTTCCGCGCAAGCGAGTTTTTTGTTTTCCACGACCTGACGCACTACGCTGTCGAAACGACCTTCGGCATGAAAAACGCCTTTTATGGGCTAATGGCGCGAGGGTGGGAGATTGATGACTTCGGGCGCAAAGACCCCGAAACCGGCAAAACGCGCCCGCTACCCCTAGAGGCGGGGCAAGCGGAGATGATTGTCAGCCTGATACAACTTGAGAGGTCGGGTAGCCTCTCTCCTGAGGATACATTGGTGCTTGTGCGTGAACAGCTAGCGGGTAGCATGGTGATTACGGAAGACCATCTCGCTACGATTCGCGCCGCGTATGAGAGCCTTGCTGCACAGTGGAGTGCCGTGCCGCTAGACGGCTCGCTTGAATTGACGTTTGATGCGTGACACCTCTTTGTATCTCTCCCTACTCATTCTCACTCTCGCGAGACGGCGACATGGCGGGGCGTAGCAGAGACTCCTCTTCGTGCCTCTCCCTAGCGGGGCGGAGCAACTCCTCCGGCTTATCGGGGAGCGCGGAGGAGTGAAGCAGGGTCTGCACCTCCGCCACTCGCCCGACGTTCTGCTTGAGGTAGAGAAGGCAGGTCTCCGCCGCGTCCCGTAGTTTTGCATCTATGTTCTTGGTCAGCAACTCCTCGACTGCCTCAAGTGCGGAGGCATCCCCTACCTGCTCGTAGGCTTTCAGTATCGATAACCTCAAATCTGTAGTTTTCACTCTCCGCTTTATCGGCGCGAAAAACAGATGCCTGTTTAATTTCCTACGGTGTTCAGGCTTTAGAAGAGCGGAATCCTTCAACTTCATTTGAGGAAGCATTTTCGCAAGAAATCCCCCATCTGCGTCCTCCCCAGAAGAGCCTATTACCCAGTACTTCAAAAACAACGGTATGAACCTCATGTCACCACGTTTTGACAGCGTGTCGGCGGCGGTTTCGAAGGCGCGTGAGTAGTGACGATAACCAAAAAACAAATTGATGAAGATGAAAAAAATCAACAGTTTCTGCGCCCCGGTAGAGAGTGGGGTAGGGGCGAGATAAAACAACAGAACGCAGAATATCAGATTATGGTACCGCCTTCGACTACGGGAGTACTCATCCATCAGTTCCAGCATCAAGCGCAAGCCCGGCTCTCCCTGTTCCAAAAGCGTCTCCACTGTTTTGAAGCGGGTCTTCTCGTCAAAACTATTCAAGCAACACTTGATATGCCACCGCTCCCACCTACTCAATACAATCGACTTCCCCCCTCTATTTTCCAGTTGGTCAGGCATTTGTAGCCCCTAGTCTATGTAGACAAACTCGTTCGCGCTCAACAGCGCGAGGCAGAGGTCGGCGAGGGCGGAACGCATTGCGACATCACGCGGCTTGCCTGACCGTTCGTAGCGAAGGGTTTGCGCCTGCACAAAGCCCAACGCCGCCCTACTCTCGCTCTCAGTGGGAAGGCGCACGAACCCAAGCGTATATGCTTTGCGGATTCGCCCTTTCAGCGCCTCGTAGTCGGAGGGGTGTTTATCGTCCTTCGTTTCGCGCAGAACGCGCTCCGCGAAGTGGGCAGCTTGCGTGGTCATAAACCTGCTGTTCAGGAGAGTCAGGGCTTGCGTCGCAGTGGTGGAGGTCGTTCTGCGGGTGCAGTTCGTCTCCATCACGGGGCTGTCGAATACGTTCAGGAAGGTGACGGGCAATGACCTCCGCACGAGCAGGTAGATAGCGCGTCGCCCCCCCAACTCCTCTCCTGCAACCACGACTTCGCCCGTGCCTGTCAGGTCGTTGCTGACGGGAGTGCCGAACATTTTCGTATCGAGGGTTCCCGTCGTGGCGAGAATGCCGTCGCGAATCGCTTCGGCTTCCAGTCGGCGCGTCCGCTGTCGCCAGAGCAGGCGGTCTTCGGGGTCTCGTTTCGCGCAGTCGGGGCGATCGGCGGAGGTTTGGCAGTAGGTATCGCTTGTCAGGATAAGGCGATGCAGGGCTCTCAGCGTCCACGCTTTGCCGCCGCCAACGCCCTTCACAAACTGACACGCCAGCCAGTCCAGCAGTTCGGGGTGCGTTGGGGCTTTTCCGGAGCGTCCAAAGTTGTCGGGCGAGGCGACTATCCCCACGCCAAAGTGGTGCGCCCACACCCGATTGACGAGTACACGCGCTGTCAGGGGGTTATCGGGACGCGCTATCCAGTCCGCGAGGGCGGAGCGTCGTCCGGTAGTGTTCGCATCTTTGGCGATTGGCGGCAGGGTGAAGGGATGTTTTGGGTCGTTGAGAATGGCGGGAACGCCGGGTTCTACGGGGTCTCCGAATTTGGTATATTCACCGCGCAGAAGAATGTGGGTCGTTGGCGGAGCGGTATCTTGGTCGTAGAGGGCGCGGATCTCTTCCAACGGGATGCGCTTCGCCTCCTCCTGAGTCCGCGCTTTCGCTATCGTCTCGCTCTCCTTGCGGAACTCCTCGAAGGTCTTCGCGAGAGTGGCGTTGTCGGGGTCGGCAGCGGTCTTGAACTTGGCTTTGTACACTGGCTTGTAGTTCGCGAGGAGCTTTTGCTCTCGTTGCGCCAAACCTTGAATCGCAGTATCCACTTGTGCGTTGACCTCTTTTGCGCGTGCCTGCTCCGCCGTTGTCGCGGCGACTATCTGACGGCGGTAGGTGGGCAGGAGTTTTCCTGTCGGGCGTATCGCCCCCGCAAGTGCCCCTTGTACACGATAGTAGTCCTTCTGCGAAAGCGGCTCGTACTTGTGGTCGTGGCAACGGGCGCACTGTAGGGTCACGCCGAGGGTTGAGGAGACGAGTATGGTCTGCGTGTCGTGCAGCATCCGGTACTGGTACTCGGTGAACTGGTGTTCGTTGAAGTCGTCGCGAGTCGCGTCCACCGCTGTTCGCAGGAAGCCCGTCGCCGTGACCGCCTCCTCTATTTCGGGAGTCCACGCCTTCGCGGTGCGGTAGCCGCTTATCTCATCCCCGGCTATTTGCTCTTTCAGAAAGCGGTCGTAGGGCTTGTCGGCGTTCAGGCTTTTGATAACGTAGTCGCGGTACTTCCATGCGTTCGAGCGAATTCTATCCTCTTGCAGAACGCCTTCGCTGTCGGCATACCCTGCCGTGTCGAGCCAGTATCGTGCCCAGCGTTCCCCATAGCGCGGGTCTTCTAATAGGCGATTCACCGCCTTCTGATAGGCGTTCGGCGCAGTGTCGGCGAGGAAGTCCGTTATCTCTTTCGCGGTAGGCGGTAGCCCGATAAGGTCGTAGGTAAGACGGCGCAGGAGGGTTCGCTTATCGGTGCGTGGCGAGAGGGAGAGTCCGCTCTTCTGCAACGCGCTTCCGATAAACGAGTCTATGGGATTGGCGGCGCGAACGGCGGGTATCGGGGGGAGTAAGGGAGCGCGAAACGCCCAGTGACCGCCCTCTTTTGCGCGTCCTTTCGCGCCGAGTTCTATCCATCTGGCTATGGTCTGGATTTCGGAGGGGGAGAGTTTGGCGGGATTGGGCGGCATTTTGCCGGACTTTACGGCGGTGTAGAGGCGACTCGCCTCCGGCTTCCCGACGACAAGTGCCGCGCCGAAGTTTCCGCCCTGCAACGCGCTTCCTAGCGTCCGCAAATCCAGCCCCGCCTGCGCCATCCCCGCTCCGTGACAGCCGAGACAGCGCGTCCGCAAGAGCGGGAGTATGTCGCGCTCATACGTCATCTGTTTGGGTGGCGCGTCTGCGAAGGCTATCGCGGAGAGCGTAGCGAAAGCGAGAATTAGCGCCCATTTTGTGTTGGTTTTCTTCATATACATCCAATCTAGCCAGAGGTTTCCCTACTTGCTTCCCAAATCGCCCAATCTAGTTTGTACGCTGGAATACCCAATTCTTTAGCGATACTAACCAAAGATTCTACCGCAACCTTCTCATCTATGCGTCTGCCAATAGTTGATTGAATAAATCGTAAGATATGTACGTCCGGTTTGATTGTCTCCACGCCTTGCCGCATCACTAGCCAATTAAAAACAGCATAACCTAGTCCTTTAACTCTACCTTCAAAATGGGTTTTGAACTGCGCGTCCATCGCCCATTGCGCCAGTCCTTCTTGATTCGCGACCCCCTCTTCTTCAAAAAAGCCTATTAGTCGCCGTAGCATTGCCGCCCGCGTCCACATATTATATCCCCAAAGGCGTTGCGCCAAAACCGTGTTTCCTACCTTGTCGTCAGCGTACTGCGATAAAAGAGCCTTCAAGCCCAATAAATCGGGGGCGTCTTTCTTAGCGTATACTTCAAAGTGTTGCATTGCTCTTTCGACCGCCTTCGTGCGTGTCATAAAATCCACCACTGTTAGCACAAGGTTCTCCACAAAGTCGTTAACGCGATAATCTTTTTTTGCGGGTGGGACATCTCGACACGCATGGAAAAGAACTCTGTACTCCATTTCGGATAGGCCAGCCTGTTTTTATTTTTCTGCTATGTCAGTATCTCCTAATCAGTTGAGGTTTTATCGTTTTGCACGTTCTAAAAATGCGTATCTCCCTTGCCAACTCTGTTCAGCATATTCGTCCCAAAAGGCTGTCAGGGATAGCGTGAGGTTACCGAAATCATTGGATGGGATAGTGCGCTCGTCTACAAAAAGGATTCCGCTAAAGGCGACGCTTCCATCAAATAAAGCGACCTGTTCGGCAAGTATCTGCGTGTCGAAAGTGACCAGAAGCCAATTCTCTTCGTGCAATAACTCCAACAACCGCGCATCCAATGTCCCAAGATACGCGCCCTGACGCCAAGTATGCAAACTTTCGATGGGAATATCTGGTCTCTTCAGACATATCTGCTCCGCTACCTTTGGGGAGATGCTCTCGTCGAGCATCAGTCGCAAACTCATTCCGCCTCCCCTTCAATAGGCGCAGTAATCCGCTCTAGTTGGGGAAGTTTCTGTTGAAGCGTTTCAAATGCGACCTGCTCGGAAGCCTGAATAAGAGCGTCAATTTCCTCTGGAAAGTCCCGATAGTACGCAAGCGCGAACTCCACCCACTCTTTAGAGCGGTGTTCGCCCCAGTAGGCGGCTGTCTTTCCCGCGTCCATGTTGTAGGATTTCGCCAGTTTCACCACTCGCCAAACAGGTAACCGCGAAGATTTCATGTAAGCCATGCGCCCGTTCGGTGTATCTCGCATTTCAATGAAGGCATATGCGTTGCGCTGTTTGTTTAGCCCTGCAAGATAGTTATCGCAATCTTTTTGCATACTGTCTCGCTCAATTTTCTTTAGGTCGATAGATTGCCCTGTGAAAAGTTCAGTGTACTCCTCAACAACTTTGGCAACCTCTTCCAATAACTTCTCGGCATTTTCGTAATACCAGATATCAGAATCATCATACTCTTGACCGTTAAAGTAATCTTTGGTCGCTTTCTTAGGGACTCTCAATGATTAAATCGTCCCACTGAATGTGGAATACCCTGCTATCACACGCAGGAGTATCATGATGGAACTCACCGAGGGTCTCAAATCTCTCTTTATTGATACCGCCAAAACGCTCAAAGGCAGCGCACG
>JAPLCR010000605.1 GCA_026392135.1 Armatimonadota bacterium | reverse complement strand
ATGAACGACATACACTGTGTCTCCTAAAGCAATGGCTCCGCCTGTAATAACCTTTGCTATCATCCCTAAGCGTCCGCTCGCCTCTTGCCGCTGCTTGTTCTGGTGGCGTTCAAATATCGCGCACCCCGTTCGCGGCTCTACTATCTCTACCAGGGCTTGCTCTCCGATTTGCAGTCGTGTACCTGCGGTGAGAGTGTTCACATCCAGCCCCTCTATAATGAGCTGCTCTCCAAGCTGTCCCGGCTGAGCTTGAAAACCCTCTTGTGCGAGTGCGTTCTGTATCTCCACCGACATGATATTAAGGTGACGAGTAGATCCGCCGCCTTTTGTATCGCCCTCTATCCCGTGCCCTGCAATAAGTTGGGCTGTTTGGAGAGGGATGCGGGTATAGCCTCCGGCGGTCGGCTGTGCGTTTTGGGGTTTGTACATGATGTTGATGAGATGGCTCATGGTTTGGCTCCTGTGTAAAAATGACAAGGCGTAAGGCAAACAACTCATTGGTGCGGAGAGTAATGATAAAATTGCTCTCCCTCTTGACAAATGTAGTATGGAAACACTATAATTCGAGTATAGGCTGACTCAAGTGAGGCAAACCCCATGGCAGTAGATGTCGAAACCCTCAATCAGATCGAACTCTTCAACGGACTCGCACAGGATATGCTTTTGTATATCACGGAGCGTGCCCGTCAACGCACCTACCGCTCGGAAGAGACGATTGTTCACCAAGAGGATCCCGGCGAAACATTTTATATTATTTTAAGCGGAACCGTCAAAATTTCCTCCACGTTACCGGATGGGAATGAGGTTTTTCTTGCCCTTTTAGCGGCAGGAGACACTTTTGGCGAAATGAGCATGATCGATTCGGGGGGACGCTCTGCCGACGTGATGACGCAGGAGGAGACAACTCTTGTCTCTATCACACGCCCTACTTTTGACCACCTGATGGATAACTCATCCACTTTCGCTCGTAACCTCATGCGGATACTTGCACGTCGCCTCCGCCTTGCTAACGTGCGTATACAAGCCCATTGTACCCTTGATGTCTACGGCTTAGTTGCACGTCAGATACTAGAGTTTGCAGAGCTATACGGCAAAGAGCAGACGAACGGCGATCGCGTTATACCTATTCGCCTCACGCAAGGCAATATGGCAGATCTTGTGGGAGCCTCCCGTGAGCGCGTCAATCAGGTCATGGTCGCCTACCGCCAAAAAGGGCTTATTTCTGTAGATTCCCGCTATCATATCACCGTACACAAGCCCGCTGAACTTAGGAAACGCTGTCAGTAGCCTCGCCCCCTTTTCCACCCTCACATATCACTAAAAACCTATCCGAGTATGGGGCTTTTGTAGCCAGCCTTCCACTCGTCCGCTCTCTTGTTTCGCCTATTTTTGCCAATAATATACGGAGAGTAAACGAGTCTTTGAGGAGCAAGGCACTATGTCGGCGGAACTAACCCCTTCTGGGGGTACTCGCGAATCGCGGCAGGTGGAGGGTAAGGCGTTTGCGCGGAGGTTTTGCAACCTGTTGTGCGAACTACAGCTACAGCCCGGAATCTATCGGCGCATTGAGCGAATTATTCAGGATTTTGGGATGGATAAGCCCCTGCTACGCGCAGTCTACCTCTCCCGTTCGGTAGACCCTTCCTACTTTGCCGAGGAGGCTTATGGTGCTACGGCGGCAGATCGCCCCCAACTACAAGCGCTGGTGATTGAAGGGCGAAACCTCTATGAGTTTCTTGCTTTTGCACAGGGCTTTCGCTCCCATGTAACTTCAATCAGCACTATCGTCAACATTGAAGAGACGTGGCTTGAGCCAGAACCCTCTCAACCCTTCGTTTTTCGCGCCTGCCTCTACCACAGTTTTCCTGCCGCGACCATCCTATATGCGCCAGACGGCGACCTTCAAGAGTACGCTACCCAGTTTCTCGACTCTATGAAGAGCGTTCGAGGGTTTTAACTATGCCGAAGCCACTCTATCCCGCGCAAGGAGGTGTACACCGCGCCCACTGGATGTCACCCAAAGCCTCCTCTACTTCGGAGACTCCTAGTACTAAACTCTCCTCCGCTCCTCCGCAACGTGAAAGGGAGCTTGAGGCTGAGAATGTACGCCTGAAAGCCGAATTGGAGCAGCTGAGGCGTGAACAGCCCAGCCCCATTTTCATCTCGAATACGCATACTCCTACCCCTTTTGTCTGGATAGCTTTGGGCGTGTGCGGTCTCTGTCTTCTCTTTACGTTTGCGATGCTGTTGCGGAGATTTTAAGCCTTTAATTTGCCGAGGCGGTAGTGCGAAGTACTCAAAAGAACACACCCTCTGCGCCGAACGGTATTCGGCAGAGAGGGTGTGTTCTTTATCTTTGGGAACGAAAACTACTCGCCAGAAGCGGGAGCCTCTTTCACAGGAGCCTCCGCAGGGGCGGCGGCTTTGGGGCGGCGGGTTCCGCTGGTAGAAGCGGCGGTACGAGTAGTACTCGCTGGGCGGCTTCCTGGGCGGGCGGCGGGCTTCGCGGCGGGTTTTGCTACCGCGGGCTTCGCGGCGCGTGCCGCATCTACGAGAGATTTAATGCGCTCGGATTCGCGTTTGCGCCGAGTGCGGATTTCTTTATGTCGGATTCGCACGGAATAACTCCTTCAATCTGCCATAAACTGGACGTAATAGGGACAATTCGTAATATACACTTTCTAGTGTCAACTTGTCAAGGAAGAAATTTTCAAAACTCTATCCCTTCAAGCGGGGCGCATCCCAAAATGCAAAGAGTTCATGCAACCAATTGACGTTACGCAGTAGCCTTGTTAAACTGAATCAACGAGGGTTTGCACGTTTCAGAAAACACCTACGCGATAATCTCCTTGATAGGCTGACCATAGTCTATCGCAAAACAGAGAGTTCTTTTAACGAATAAATTGAACCGAAACAGTTCCCAACTCCACAATCGGCGCAAATTCCGTACGGTCAGCAGTCACTACCTTGGCTCCTAAACGTTGAGCGAGCACTACGCAAAAACAGTCAGGTAACGCTATATTACCCCGCGCTTTTAGAGAGGCAGCTGATTTCCAAAAAGGCGTATCCATATCCTTGCACTCAACTACGCCCAAATCAAAAAGGTCGGTCATCGCCTGTTCCGCTCGTGCGTAACCTTTGCGGCGTTGGATAATGTAGTGAACTTCGCACAGGTTGACGGCGTGCATATAGCAGTTCGCCGAAGGAGTTGAGAGCAGAGTAAGCGCGACTTCTCCTCCCGCTTCACCGCGCAGATAAGCCAAAACCGCAGACGAGTCCAGTACATAGTTCATTCTGCCGCTATGTCCTCTCGAACCGTCTCAAGGCGCTTTTCGGCAAGGAACTCATCCACCGTAGGAAGGTCGTCCGCATACTTTCCGAATACAGCGAACGGCTTGGGAAGGCGCTTCTCTAGCAGAGTGGAGACATAGACTTCGAGTTCCAGACCGTTTAGTTTCGCCGCGAGTTTCAGTTGGTTCGCCTGTTCAGGCGTAATCTCTATGGTAAGCGTCATCTATTTTCCTCTCCTACGCGATAATCTCCTTGATAGGCTGCCCATGGTCAATCGCCAGGCGCCGCCGTCCCGGAACCTCAAGGCGATGCGAATCCAGCCCCATTAGGTGAAGCGCCGTCGCATGAATGTCGGTGACGTAGTGGCGGTTCTCCACCGCATAGAAGCCCAGTTCGTCCGTCGCGCCGTGCTGAATACCGCCCTTCACGCCGCCCCCCGCCATCCACGCGCAGAAGCCCTGCGGATGATGGTCGCGCCCCGTGTCCTGCGCGGCGGGAGTGCGCCCGAACTCTGTACCAAACACCACCAGCGTATCCTTCAACATCCCTCGCTGTTTCAGGTCTTTCAAAAGCCCCGCGATAGGCTTGTCCACCTGCTCCGCAAGCGAAGTATGGTTCGATTTAATCTCGGAGTGCGCGTCCCAAGCCCCGCCGCCGCCCCCGCCGTGAAATATCTGCACGAAGCGCACGCCACGCTCCACCAACCGCCGCGCCGCAAGGCACTGCTCCCCGAAAGAGCGCGTCGCGTTGTTGTCCATGCCGTAGAGTTTGCGCGTCGCCTCCGTCTCCTTCTCCATCTGTAGGGTTTCCGGAATAGCGGTCTGCATCTGAAAGGCGAGTTCGTAAGACTTAATTCGCGCCCGCAAATCCTTGTCGTCAGGATAGTCGATGCCAGAGAGCCGATTGAGCCGCCCCAGCAAGCTAAACTCCGCCGCCTGCTCGTCGGGATGCACGAACTTATCGGCGGGCTTGATGTAGGGCAGAGGCTTCGCGGGGTCGGTCGTCAGGCGCACGCCGCCATATTGGGGTCCCAGATAGGAGGCTCCATACGTCCACGTCCCCCCGCAACAGTCGCCCGTAGGATTTCCCAACACCACGAACTCCGGCAGGTTCTCGTTCATGCTACCCAGCCCGTAGGTTATCCACGAGCCGAGCGTTGGGTGCGCCCCTTCGCGGACGTGCCGCCCCGTTTGGAAGGTGAGTTGCGCCCCGTGGTCGTTGTCGAGTGTCCAGAGCGAACGCACAATCGCAAGGTCATCGGCGCACTCCCCGATATTTTTGAACCAGTCTCCTACCTCAAGACCGCACTGCCCATACTTCTTATAGCCCGTTTGGAGGGGCATAAGGCGGCTTCTATCGATGTGAGCGGGGTTGCCCCCAACAATGTTTGCATTGACGCGCTTGGGGTCGAGGAGGTCTTTGTAGGGGGTCTCTTCGATGGTTTTGCCGCCGTACTTATTGAGCGCGGGCTTGATGTCGAAGCTCTCAAGGTGGCTCACGCCCCCGCACAGAAATATCCAGATAACCGCCTTCGCTTTCGGCGTGAAATGCGGTTTCCCATTGGGCGCTTTCCAACCCGCTACCTCATCAGCGTGGGCTACCCCCAGAGAGCCATACCCGTAAACCCCATGCCGGTATCGGCGAGGAAGGAGCGGCGTGTTACACCGGAACAGCCCTTTGAATTTCGATTATGAGTCACTATCTTTGTACCTCCTAAAAGGTCAGCGTATCGTCAAAAAGTCGTTATGGTTAAAGAGAACATGAATCAGGTTTTCGCGGGCGCGAAGGTCAGGCTCTTCGGCGGGGCGCGTAGTGTCTTTGAGGTCGGTATTGCCCGTCAGTTTCGTCCCAACGTTCAGCTTTTTGAGAAGGAGGGTCTGCTCCGCAAGGAAATCCGTACAGGTCTTTATCTCATTCGGCTTTACAGGTCGCGCCAAAACGCGCAGAAACGCCTCTTGTATGAATTTGACGTTATCCGCGCCTGTCTGTTGCGAAAGATTCCGCGCCAACATTCGCGCCTGTTGTATTGAAAGCGAGCTATTCGCAAGCGCTAGCGCTTGTTGGGGCATAACGCTCTGCCTTCGTTCGTAGCACTCCGTGACGCTTGGCGCATCGAAGACTTGCAGGAATTCGGTCTGCTTTTCGGCGGCGGTTCGCAGGTAGAGGCTACGCCGACGTGAGGTAAGCCCTAGGTTTTGGTCTATATCTGCGCCGCCCATCGTCTCATCCAACGCGCCCGACACCCATAGCACGTTATCGCGCACCAACTCCGCCTCAATACGACGGGAGGGATAACGCGATAGGGCGAGATTATCGGGGTCGCGCTTCTGTGATTCAGGGCTAGTTGTTGAGGCTCTTCGATAGGTATCGCTCATCAAAATGAGGCGGTGAATGGGTTTCATCTGCCAGTGATTGCGCTGTAGCTCCGTCGCAAGCCAGTCCAGCAGAAGGGGGTGGGAGGGCTTTCTGCCGTTGCGTCCGAAGTCGGAGGTGGTGGGCACTATCCCCGTTCCGAAGTGCCGCGCCCAGATATGATTGACGGCGACTCGCGCCGTGAGGGGGTGTTGCGGGGCGGTTAGCCACTGTGCGAGGGCGGTTCTGCGCCCTGTGCTTTCGGCGGGAAACGCAAGGGTTGAGCGGGGGGTGTAGGCGGTATTTATGGGATTTTGGAGGACTTTTTCCGCCTCAGAGAGCGCTTTTTGCGCCTCTTCGAGTAGTTTTTGCGCTCCCGCCATCGGGTTCTTGCCGTACCTTGCAACGGCTTTATCTCCTCCCGCCTTCGCCTCTAGTAAGCCCTGTTTGGCAGTCTCTACTTTCAGAACCGCCTCCGCTTTCGCTAGGCGGCGTTGCAAAACGACGAGTTGTTTCGCTTGCGCGTCCCATTCAGGGCTGGCTTTGCGGTTACTGTCTTCTAGCCCCTCTACATAGATTTGGCTGTTCAGAACGGACAGCCGTAGTTCCGCCGCGTAAAAATTCGCTTGTGCGAAGGGCTTCTTTTCCGCAGTGGCTGTTTCGAGGGCGGCGTGCGCCTCGTCTTTGGCTTTTTTAGCGGCTGTGAGGGTCTCTTGTATCACAAAATCGCGGCGGTCAGGAAGGTAGGCAGCGCGAGGTAGTTTTACAGAGGCGAGCGTGTAGGTTCCGCCGAAGGCAGTCGGCACGCCCGGCGACATAGGCTGCTCCTTGTCGGGGCGGCGCTCATCTCCGCGGGTGAAGAGGTAGGTGACCGCAGTCGGCTCTGCATCGTAGGCGCGAACCAGTCCGTCTTTATCGGGATTCGTTTCGCCGGGGATTCTATCGTTGCGAACGTTGTGCGTCTCAAAAATAGCGCGGAAGCGATAGTACTCTTTTTGTGAGAGAGGCTCGTACATATGGTCGTGGCACTTCGCGCAGTGCATGGTTATGCCCATGAAGGCGCGTCCTGTGTGGGCGACAACATCCTCCATCCACTGCTCTCGGCTGAGAAGCTTATAGTTTCGGGCAAGGAAACCAGTAGCGCGGAGGGTACTGGGGTCGTTGGGCGCGATTTCGTCGCCT
The DNA here is from genome assembly GCA_026392135.1 of Armatimonadota bacterium. GTDB lineage: Bacteria > Armatimonadota > Chthonomonadetes > Chthonomonadales > Chthonomonadaceae > CAIJLM01. Next base: position 21,704 of record JAPLCR010000605.1, on the reverse strand, counting down.
GCCAACATCTCCAGAACCATCTTATCGTAGCCTTTATCCTTGTTCAGCGATTCGATTATCCAGTCGCGCCATCGCCAGATGTGGGGCTTGCTGTCGCGAATCTGTCCGCCGTCCGCCCAACCCGCCCAGTCGCTGTAGCGCCAAACATCCATCCAGTGCCGCCCCCATCGCTCTCCGTATTTCGGGCTTGCGAGTAGCCTATCTACTACCTTCTCGTATGCGTTGGGTGATTTGTCGGCTAGGAAGGCGCGTATTTCGTCGGGAGTGGGCGCAAGCCCGATAAGGTCGAAGGTGAGTCGACGCAGTAGAGTCGCAGACGAGGCTTCGGGCTGAGGCGGTATGCCGCGTGTGTTCATTTCGGCAAAGATAAAGGAGTCTATAGGGTTTCGGACGCGCTTCTGTTGCGCGGAGGAGACCTGCGGAACGCTCGGACGCTGTATCGGCTCGAAGGGTTGCCAGCGATACCCTTTGAGGAACTGCGTGAACTCCGCTTTTCGCCTGCTTGCGAGTTTGAGTTCTTCGGGGGAGGGGGTATCTTTGGGGTCTCCGGGGCTATGCCCTAGCAGTATCTCCACTTCGTTTGGCACGCGGTCGCCGTCACTATCCTCTAAGGAAGTGATTTGTATACGTGTGGAGAGGTCACTGTTCTTGCCCTTTTTGCTGAGTTCCGTGCCTACACTCATTAGCCTTCGCCCATAGGGGTTGTGAGGGAAGTTCGCTAGGCTGGTCTGCGTAACGTCGGGCTTTTGAGGCAGGTGGCAAGTGGCGCAGTTCGCGAGAGCGTGTACGAGAAAGCGGTCGTAATGCTTCATTAGAAGGACGCGATTTGTCGGTGTCGCCCCCGCGATAGGGGCGATGAGTGCCGTAAATAGTCCTGTTAGAATTAGCGTTTTGATTGGTCTCATAGTTGGTCTACTCTCCTCTGTTGACAATATGACCGCTCCCCCTCGATGCGGGGCGAATGCAGTCTCCTCCCACCCACCCCAAGCCTCCCCGCTTGCGAAGAGGCAGACTTAAAGAGGAGGTGAAAGGCAGGGGTTTACCTCGTTTGTGCTTGTAGGAATGCCATCCATTCAGGAGCCGCGCCCGCTTTTGATAGAGCAAGGTTACCATAAGCGTTCAGAAATGCGGAGGGCGTAGGCACATAGACGGCAAGCCCATTCGAGTTTGACTGTCCCGTACTACCGCGCATATTCGTAATGACTGCGCCGTTGGTTCCCGTGAGCGTGGATTGAAGGTCACTTACTGCCTGTTTCAGGCTAGCAGAGCCTGTGCTGCCCCCAATAAGAGCGGCATAGTGGTAGAGGTCTTTGTTATCGAAGTAGGCGTAGTGCTGTGCGCTATTGCGGGCACTCTGAATCTGCGTCGCTTCAGTGGTCTTGACGCGCTGTAGTTCACGCCCAAATGTATTGAGGGCACTGCCTACGCTCTGCATCTTGCTCAGATCGATAATAGACTGCGTAATGTTATGAAAGTCTGGGCGGTTGGCAACATAGTAGTTGACGAAGGTCGTTTGAATGTTGCTCGCCGCAGTACAGGGGTCGGCGGCACTACTTTTGAGCTGAGAGAGCCATAGGTCATAACGATAGCCTGCGCCGGGAGGACTCTCTTCAGAGCCGACAAGTACCCGCGCCGAGTTTCGCGCCTCGTAAGCCACCTCCATCATCTGCATCAGCGAACAGTCGAACGCAAGCAGGTCTACGGGTTGCGCCAACCCTGCGAGTGCCGTCGGGATCTCCCATGTCTGCACTTCGTTATTAGTAGCGTTATCTTCTGAAAATCCTCGAAAGACGGGGCGTAGTTTGTTGAGCGCACGTGTAGGTCGCCATCCCGCTCCATGATCCCACATCAGTGCCATAAGGTGGTCGGCGGGGTAGTTCGCGGCTCCCCAACTTGCAAAATCGTGTAGTACGCGCCAATCGCCCATGTCCGCCTGTTGTGTGACGGGGTCGTAGAAGTTGGCAGGGGGTGCTAACTCATCACGTGTAAGGGAACTGGTGTCGCCCGCCGCGATACTGTTGACTTCGGCTTGTGTGTGTTTGGTGATGCGGTATCGCTTTGTCGCTTGAAAGGAGGGGCTTCCGCAGTCAACACAGTTTGCCTGTTTCCACTGAACAATGATGTTAAGGTTAGCATCGGAGCCTACCGAAGCCATTTGCGCCACATTGAGGAGGCTATCTGGCTGTAGATTATTGGCGGCGTTCATAAAGACTAGAACCGTCCAACGCGCTTGCCCAGAGACGTGCGGATTTACGGTACAGGCAGCACGTCCCCCGCCCCCGCCCCCTGTGCTACTACTACCGCCCGTAGTACAACCGGAGAGCGAAAGTGCAAACAGCCCTATTAAGGTCGCGCAGGAGAGTACTTTGCGCCTGATATTCCGTAGTTTCATAAATGACTCTTTCCTTTTTTGTTCAGAATGCCCCATACACTTCACGTTCCCTAAACAGACAGTGGAATCCTGCCTCTAAGCGTATTACCTAATGAGGAGGCACTTCGTTCGTTTTCACTTCACCATTCGCGCCCAGTGGATAGCAGCGAGGTGTACTAGGAAGTGCGTCTTCTGCTGTAGGTTATAGACGACTACGACATCCCCCTGCACCTCTGTCGGTTGTACTAATAGAACCTCAACATGATTAGGTGTTGCAGATTCCATTGCTATTTCGAGGGGCTTGTTCAGGTTAATCGACTGCATCACTAGGAAGCGTACTACCTGCTGAGCGGCTTGTGCTCCCGTCGGCATCTGAGGAGGGGTCTGTTTTGCAGCGATAACGGGTGAAGAGGGGTGTCCTATCTCTCCCAGAGCGATGCGCTTCCAGTCGATAGCCTTCTCCAGCTTTTGACGGTAGGCGGCTATTTTGCGTATGTTCACATCCTCTTTAATGCTAGGCGGCGGCTTGGGATGAAACTTCTCTGTCAGGGCTTGCAGGGGAGCTTCTTCGTCAGAGACAGGGAGGTATCCCGCTTTCCGTAGCTCTTTCAGCGTCTTCTCGACATCCTCTCCGTTCAAGAGTGCGATAGTATCACTGAGGGTGCGGTGGAACAGGCTTTTGAACTCTTTCCGTGCCTGTAGTTCTTGCAGTAGCAGGGGCGAATCCACCTGAATATAGAGAGTCGCCTTCCCAACATGGATATGCCCATGCTTGCCCCCCACCTCATTAATAAGATATGCAATGTTCTGCGGAACGCCTACCCGTGATGACGTACTCAAGAAATCCAACGTTGTCTGTACGGTTTCACCTCGATCTATCGCGCGTCGTAGCGACTCTTTTGTCACCACAGGGTGGGCTGCCTGCGCCCCCTTGAGAGGGAACTCAGCGAAATTGAGGAGTTTGTAGTACATCGCGGGGCTAATGTAGGGGGAGGCGAACGCCTCTCCATTTGCCTGTAGCACAAACTGCTCTTCACGCGGAGGCTCAGAGAGTTCGTACTTCTCCTCTTTGAGGAGCCAGCGACCCAGAGGCGTTAAACGATAGCCAACGGGCGTTATAAGGTCAGTTGCCCCCTTCTCTTTAGGCGAACGGTCTATCTGAATAGCAGAGGAGCCGATAACGGGAGCCTGCGCCGCGTCCCACCCAATCTCTACCAAACCTAGCCAGTAGAGGCACTCTTCGATAAGGCAGCGTGCAAGGATGCTTTGGGTAGGAACAAGTTCGATAGGACCGCGTTGTGAATCGATGACGAGATAGGCACACCGAAAGGTAAAAAGCCCCCGAACAATGGGTGCGTTCAGAAAATCGGTAGTGTCTGTCTCAGTGATAAGGCTTAACACGCGCCCTCGCACTTGGCTCATAAAACCTATTGAACGGTTAGAACTCCCTTTCTTTACCGGTTCAATATACATTTCACCCCACATTACCCCGTATCGCCACGCCTCAAAAAGCACACGCAGTTGCGTTTTTGTGTCCCAATGAAGCCATGAACGCCCTTTTTCATTGACTCCGTAGACCTGCTTCTCTCCTGAAACATAGAGGAAGTCGGCTTCACGGCAGAGGCAGTAGAGGAAACTCGCATACATCTCGTCAGGGTATTGGAGGTAGTGTGTGGCATTTTTCAGTGCAGTGCGATGAATAAGCCCCGTCCCCGTGCGGACGCACTCCTGTGACTGCAGGTAGCCCAGCAATGCGGTCACATCTCGCACAAGGTTGGGAGGTGTGCTTATAGAGTTTGGCGGAGTGGGAAGGGGTATGGGCGCGGCGAGCATATTGAGCCAGAAGGAGTTATCACTCTTCCCTGTGAGTGCTTTAAGGAGGTCTCCGGGAATGACGACTTGGAGTTCATAGCTGTAGCCCTGCCATGTCGTAAAGATGAGCCCTCGCGCAAGTAGGCGGTCTACAGAGGTATCTTCTATCCCATTTTTCCAGTTTGAGTGCCAGTTATGGCGATAGAAGTAGCCGTTCACGCCACTTGCCGGCTCTACTACCTCATCAGCGGGTACGCTTCCATCGTTCAGGCGTATGTACTCCAGCAGGTCTCTATCTTCGGGTGAGAGGAGGCTTGTAAGTCTCTCCTTTATATCGGGTGCGAGCAGTATCTCGCATATCCCTTTGACATGGTTGGCTTTTAGCGGTTTCACAACCTTCACGCCCAGATTAGCGGCAATTTTCTGCACGGACTGCGCGTCGTGATTATTGAGGGAACTCTCTAGTTGGTAGCGTTCTGAAAGAGTAGAGGGAACTACCTCTTCAACCCCATTCTGTAAGTAGACCTCTTTTTCATAGAGAATGGCTAGCCCAAAATCTGTGAGTTCCCCTACGGTTTTCAGAAGAATAGGCTCTACTTCCGCCCCGCCGATATGCTCTACTAACCTCTTCCAAGCGATGTGGTTCGCCTTCTGCAAGGTAACGCACACCTGCAAAAATTGCAGATGGTGTGCGTTGCAGAGCGCGGCGGCGTTCATCACGGAGGCTGACCGCGCCAACTCGGTAGCGAGGTAGTGCGTTAAGTCTTCCTTTGCTTTTACGCCGCTGAAGCGTGCTAAATCCATCTGCCTATTCAGCATTATCGTCTGAAGTTTTGTAGCTGGTAGCTGGGAAAGTGCCTCTTTGAAAGTAGCCATCTGATATTTCTGCCTTTAACGTGTGGTTTGGTTTACTACTGGTCTATGCTGCTTGGGAGAGTAACTGCGCCGCCCGTCTCCGCCGACTCAATCGTTGCGAAGGTGAGCGCAAGAGTGTGTAGGTTATCACGTCCGCTAGTCTCCGGCTCATGTCCTTCTTGGATGCACCATCGCCAGTGATAGAGGTCGAACTGATGCCCTTTTGCGCCGATGTCGGCAGGGTGAATGACCTCCCCCCAGCCCAATCCCTCAAAAAAATGTTGCTTCTCGTAGCACGCTAGGTCTGCGTCCTGACGAAAGTAGCGAATTTTACCATAATCGTCGCGCTCATTCCAGATGATAGAGCCTTTGCTTCCTGTGATCTCCCAACGCCCATTCCAGCCCGTCTCCATACCCGGAGAGGCGAAGGAGCCTGTATAGTTGACGTGTACTCCCCCCTCCATCTCTATGAGGGCGAAGGCGGACATATCGCCCTGTGCATTACTAACACGCGGGTTCCATGTCTGCGCCATAACGCGGACGGCGTTTCTCCCCAGAAGGTAGCGCAGTAGGTCGAACTGATGCACCGCCATATCAAGCAAGAAAGGGTGTTTCATGGTCTTGCGCCAACCCGCCATTATGCCCTGTATCTGAAAGTCTACCACAACATGGTCAACTTCGCCAATCGCACCTTCGGCGATCATTCTGCGTATCTGACGCGGCTCGTTTTCGTATCGCTTCTGTTGTGTGACCATAAGGACGCGGTTTTTCTGTTTTGCGAGTTGAACAAGACGTTGCGCCTCCTCCATACTCTCTGCCATCGGCTTCTCGACAAGGACGTGCAGCCCTAGCTCTAGTGCCTTACCGCTGTGTGCAACGTGGAGCGGAGCGGGCGTGACATCTACAAAACCATCGGCTTCTACAGTAGAAAGAGCCTCCTCCACGCTGGAAAAACACCTCTCTGCGGGAAGCCCTAGTATGTTCTTTGCGTTCTCTAGCGCGGAGGGGTTCGCATCTACAATCGCAACGTGCTGAAAGCCCACATTCTTGATAGCCCACACCCAGCTCTCTCCAAAACCGCCTAATCCTGCCTGAATGACGCGCATTTCCTTTTTGCCTCTCTCGTCGATTATCTCATTAGCCTCTTACAAAAACCGCCCCTCTCCTATTGTTCGTGAGGAAGAGGGGCGGCAAAGTACCAGCGGTTTTACCCTTCTAAAAGCATCTGCTCGGGGTCTTCAATCATCTCTTTCACGGAGACAAGGAAGCGTACTGCCTCGCTACCATCTACTATACGGTGGTCATAGGAGAGAGCAAGGTACATCATGGGGTTCCGCCGTTCGTGACGGTGAAGGTGGCTCCTTGTAGCTCTGCTATGCCGAGTTTGTTGCCTCTAGCGCGTGCCGCTAGGTCGCCAATCTCTTTTTCAATCGCCGCAAATGTCTTTGTGTCTACTCCGCGCAAAACCGGAACAACTAGCCCTTCATTGGTTCCAACGGCGATACCAAGGTCGTAGTAGTGCTTCACGAGTACGTCTTCGCCGTCAATTTCGGCGTTTAGTAGCGGGAACTGCTTCAATGCGCCCGTTACCGCCTTTGCAAAGAAGGACATAAAGCCCAACTTAACGCCATGCTTTTGCAGGAATGCTTCTCCACGCCGCTTCCTTAGCTCCATGACCGCGCCCATATCTACCTCGTTGAAGGTGGTGAGCATGGCGGCGGTGTGCTGGGCTTTTACCAGATTGGCGGCGATGACTCTGCGGCGGCGTGACATGGGCTTACGCTCTATGCGGGGATCGGTTACGGCGGGCGTAGCCTTTTGGACAGTCGGCTCTGACGTAGCAGGAGATGGGGTAGAGACAACAGTGACAGGCTGACCGAGAAGGTGTGCCTGTACATCCTCTTTTGTGACTTTTCCGCCCGCGCCGCTCCCTCTTACCTGAGTAATATCGACGTTGTTTGCGTCGGCGATATGCTTAGCGACAGGAGTCGCCTTTTTGCTATCCTCTATCATGGAGGCGGCGGGAGTCGCTTCTGCTACGGGGGCAGAAGCCACTGAAACACTTCCATTGGTAGTTATCGTAGCGAGAAGGTCGTTGATAGCGACGGTGTCGCCCGTCTGCCGTACTATCTCTGAGAGTATCCCTGCACTTGTGGAGGGAACCTCTATGTTGACCTTGTCGGTCTCCAACTCTACCAACGCTTCGTCCATCTTAATCGTGTCGCCGACCTGTTTTAGCCAGCGACCTATAGAGGCTTCTACCACCGATTCGCCGAGCGTAGGAACCCTGATTTCAATCGCCATAATTTAGATACTCCCTTTTCGGATAGGTATACCGCTATAAATCTTAGTAGTGGTAGCGACAGGATAGAATACGAACTCTGCCTTCCTGCTCTAATACCTGATAGACGAGCCGATGCTCTTGATTGATGCGGCGCGACCAACAGCCTGTCAATTCATGCTTTAAGAGTTCAGGTTGCCCTGCCCCCTCAAAGGAGCGCGTTGCACTTCGCGTATGAGTTTGAGGGTGCGGAGAGCCATTTTCCGGTCATATTCGACCCACCATGCCAAATCCTCAAAGGCGTTAAGGTCAAATTCCAAGTTTTTCACAAGCGTCCTCAAGCGAAACGCCGTTCACGCGCTCTTTCGCCTCCATAAGACGACGCTTCATGTTTTCGCTATGAAGCAGATACGCAGTTTCGCGCTCCGATTCGATTTCGCGCCAAAGCGCGATAGGGACGATAACACTGACAGGCTTGCCCTCTTCGTCGGATACGTACTGTATTTTTACTTGACTTCCCATAATGCCTCCCCTACTTGCTTACCCGCGCCCTGCCGTTCAACGCGAGAACGGGTGCTCCTGTGAGTGCTTCCGTGATAATGCGCTCTTGCTCCATTGCGTGATGATAGGTGGAGCCTTCTGCGGTACTGGCGGCGTAGGGGCGACCAATATAGCGCGGCTCTTTGCTCCAGCCTACCACTTTCGGGCTACTGAGGGGGCGTACAAGGAATCGCCATGCGCCCATGTTACGCGGCTCTTCTTGAGCGTAGACAATCTCTTTGAGGTTTGGGTAACTGGTAACGAGCTCTCGCAACTCTTTTGCGGGGAAGGGATAGAGACGCTCTAGGCGCACAATCGCCACGTTTTCCGCGCTCTCATAGAGTGCGTGTTTGCGGAAATCGTAGTAGATTTTGCCGCTACACATCACGATACGGGTCACCTTTTCGCGGTTCTGCTCTGCTCTTTCATCATCCAAAACGAACTGGAATGCGCCTTCTGAAAGGTCTGACAGAGAGGAGCAGGCAAGAGGTTCTCGCAGAAGCGATTTGGGTGTAAAGACTATCAGAGGGCGTGGTATGGAGGAGATACGGCGTACTTGCCGGCGCAGAAGGTGGAAGTACTGTGCGGAGGTAGTACAGTTTGCAACACGGATATTGTCAGTAGCGGCGAGTTGTAGGAACCGCTCGATACGCGCACTTGAGTGTTCCGGTCCTTGCCCTTCGTAACCGTGCGGTAACAGGAGAACAAGAGAGGGATTCTGCCCCCATTTCGCGTTTCCAGAGACCAGAAATTGGTCGATTATCGTCTGCGCTCCATTCACAAAATCGCCGAACTGCGCCTCCCAAAGCACTAGAACACCGGGCGCGTGCATACTGTAACCATACTCGAAACCCAGTACTGCGTTTTCCGAAAGGGGGCTATTGTAGACGGCAAAGGAGGCGCGTGCTTGCGGGATATTTTCGAGAGGTGTGTACTCGTCTCCGGTAATACGGTCGTGGAGGACGGCGTTGCGATGCCCAAATGTGCCTCGCTCGCTGTCTTGTCCACTAAGACGGATGGGGGTTCCATCGGCTAGAATGGAGGCGAAAGCGAGAGCTTCTGCGTGTCCCCAGTCGATGCCTTTGAGTTTTTGCAAGCCCTCTTTGCGCTTTGCAAATACCCCTCGCCCAATGCGATCATGGAGCTGGAAGCCTTCGGGGAGTTCGTGGAGTGCCTCAGGTTCTCGCGCGGAACTGCGGTTATATCCCCCTCTTCCGTGAGGTATTGAAGGCGAAGCGTACCGTGCATAACGGGCTGCTCGTTGCTGTTTCGCGCCTCTTGCAGCTGTGCCTCCACCTTTATCAGAAGAGCATCACTCTCCTCTTGGGTGATAACTCCCTCTGCGGTGAGGTGTTGTGCCCAGAGTTCACGGAGGCGTGTATGTTTCTCAATAATGGCGTACATTTTGGGCTGTGTGAAGGCAGGTTCGTCGCCCTCGTTATGCCCGTAGCGGCGATAGCCCACGAGGTCGATGAGGAAGTCTTTGTGGAAGGTTTCGCGGTACTCGTGCGCCATAAGCGTCATTGCAAGGCAGGCGATGGGGTCGTCTGCATTGACGTGAACGATAGGAACTTCAAAGCCTTTTGCGAGGTCTCCTGCGTAGAGTGTGGAGCGGCTTTCTTGCGGGTCTGCGGTGAATCCTATCTGGTTGTTTACGATAATATGAATGCTACCGCCCGTGTTGTAGCCCTCCAGGCGAGAGAGGTTCAGTGTTTCGGCGACCACACCTTGCCCTGGGAATGCGGAATCGCCGTGTATGGCGATGGGGAGCGCGTAGTCTGGGTTTTGCTTGGGTTTGCCGCGCTCAACGCGGGTATCTTGCGCTGCCCGCGCACGCCCTTCTACTACAGGGTTTACTGCTTCGAGGTGGCTTGGGTTTGGAACGAGAGTCACTCGTACCTGATTACCGTTTGGAGCATTGACATCGTGTTCGTAACCGAGGTGATACTTCACATCGCCGGAGTAGTCGCTACGCTCGGTGTAGAGTTCGCGTGCCTCCTCTTCGGAGAGCTTTTTGAACCCTGCAAGGATGGCGGAGTAGGGCTTCTCCATAACGTGGGCAAGCACGTTTAGCCGTCCTCTATGTGCCAGGCCTATAACGACCTCTTGCGTGCCTGTTTTTGCAGACTGCTGGATAAGTAGGTCTAGCATGGGAACAAGCATATCGGTTCCTTCAATGGAGAACCGTTTTGCGCCTACATAGACTTTATGTAAAAACCGCTCGAAGGTATCTACTTGTGTGATACGCTCTAACAGTGCGACTTTCTGTTCGTTTGTAAACGCAAAGTAGCGGCGGCTTTCAATGGCTTCATAGAGCCAGTCCTGCTCTTCCGAAATCTGAATATGGTCTGTCTCATAGCCTATCGTATCACAGTAGACGCTCCGCAGTTTTTCGACAGCGATGAGCGCGTTCTTTGCGCCCTCTGCTAGAACTCCGCCGATAACGCTTGCTGGTAGCGCCTCTAAATCTGCTTTGGTAATGCCATGGGCTTTGAGTTCGAGGTCGCGGTCTCCAAGAGGGGAAGAGCCTAGCGGGTCAAGCTGCGCGGCTTTGTGTCCTGTTTCGCGTATCATACGGCGCAGGCGTGCCGCCCCTACAATACGGGCGACCTCCTCTTCCGTAGGCATAGTGCGTTTTGGAGTGGGGAGCGAGGCTGAAAGAGTAGAGTTGTTTACAGGAGGATTGAGAAAGGCTTCTATCTCGTGGCTTCTGTTGGTAAAGAAGTCACGCTCTTCCGCAGAGACGGCGTTGTTATCTTGCAGAAAGGCTTCATACCGCTCTATGAGATAGCCTGTGTTGGGTCCGAAGTGTTGAGTTAAGTCGCTCATTGTTCTCTTAAATTCCTAAGAGTAGAGTAGATTCTGGAATGCCTTGAGAGGGCAATAACAAGGTTTTAGCGAAGGCAGTCTAAAGTTAGACCGCCTTCGCATTTAGTAGGTGACGCAACCCATTTAAGCCGGCTCAGGTCGAAGTTGCTGAATACGCGGCTCCTCGTTTGAAGGAGGTGTGAGCGGCGCAAGAGGGGGCAACGTCGGCGGGGTTTTGCCTTTGATAATCTGCTCTGGTGTGGCTGTACCGTGTAGAAGAGATAGAAACTCTTCATTGACGAGGGTCTCTTTTTCGAGAAGCACCTCCGCAATCATGTCCATCTTCTCACGGTTTTCGAGCAGTATGGCTCTCGCGCGTTCGTAGCCTCCGTCTATAATAGAGCGTACCTCTTCATCAATGGCGCGTGCTACGTCTTCGCTATAGTCTCTGTCTTCCATCACATCGCGCCCTAAGAAGGGATTGCCATGCCGTCGTCCCAATCGCACCATTCCGAGTCTGTCGCTCATTCCGTAGTCGCAGACCATAGAGCGGGCAATGTCGGTAGCGCGGTCTAAGTCGCTAGAGGCTCCCGTAGTTACATCCCCGAAGACAATCTCCTCTGCCACGCGTCCACCGAGTAAGGAGCAGACTTGATTGAGCATATACTGTTTGGTATATAGCCCCTCTTCTTGAGGAAGGTACCATGTTAGCCCACCTGCCGTACCGCGTGGAACAATGGTAATTTTGTAGACGGGGTCTGAGTCTGGGATACACGCCGCAACAATAGCGTGCCCTAGCTCGTGGTAGGCGACGACCCGTAGTTTCTTTACGGAGTTCATACGCGTTTTGCGCTCTGGTCCCATCATAACTCTGTCGCGGGCTTCGTCGAATTCGGACATAGATATTTTGGTAAGGTCGCGTCGTGCGGCAAGAATGGCGGCTTCGTTTACCATGTTCATAATGTCTGCGCCGGTAAATCCGGGAGACAGTTTCGCCAGAATATCCACATCGATGTCGTCTTCCACCGGCTTACCGCGTAGGTGAACTTTAAGGATCTCTCTGCGCCCTGCAATGTCGGGAGCGTCTACGACTACTCTGCGGTCGAATCGTCCGGGACGCAGGAGTGCAGGGTCGAGAACGTCGGGGCGGTTCGTCGCGGCGATCATAATGACTCCCGCGTTGGGGTCGAAGCCGTCCATTTCTACAAGAAGTTGGTTCAGGGTCTGCTCGCGCTCATCGTGTCCGCCTCCCAAGCCTGCGCCGCGCTGTCGTCCTACTGCATCTATCTCATCAATAAAGATCAGTGAGGGGCGGTGGCTTTTGGCGGTCTCGAAGAGGTCTCGAACACGGCTTGCGCCTACACCGACGAACATCTCTACGAAGTCGGAGCCGGAGATATGGAAGAAGGGAACGCCTGCTTCCCCTGCAACGGCGCGGGCGAGCATGGTTTTACCGCATCCGGGAGGTCCGAGCAGGAGAACTCCTTTTGGAATTTTGGCTCCGAGTGCGCGGAATTTGTTCGCGTTCTTGAGGAATTCTACTATCTCTTGCAACTCCTGCTTCGCCTCATCCACTCCCGCTACTTCGTCGAAGGTAACTTTTGGAACCGAGTCGCTCAAGCGTCGTGCGCGGCTACGTCCGAAGTTCATCGCCTGATTCCCGCCGCTTTGGGCTTGCCTCATAAAGAGTACCCAGAGTAGAGCGAGTAGTATCGCAGGAAAGACGAGCATAGAGAGGAGGGTCTGCACCCAATCGGCGAGAATAGCCTTTTTGAAGCCGTAGTCTACACCTTTATCATCTAGGACTTTGTAGAGTGCGGAGCGTGCTTCACCTGCATCGGGAAGTACTACCGAGAACTGCTTGCCGCCCGTGCGAATGGAGGCGGATTCTGCATAGTTGCCGATTAACTCTTCTTTGTAGACGACAATCTTCTTGATGTCTGTAGGTTTGTTTTTGACGATGGTAAGGAACTCTTTATAGGAGAGAGCATCAGAGGCTCCTCCTCCACGAAGTGCTCCTGATTGTAGCAGGGCGATCACGATTAGAAAAATAGCGACTGCCAGTGCCCAACGCGCCATATTGTTACTCTGTTTCAAATCATCCTCCTCCGGCAGTCCGTCCCTGTGTTGCCGGTGTGGTTAGAAAACGTGCAGATATTATAGCACACGTAGTGCCCTCTCAAAGTAAGGTCTTTGTTTCGATGCGAATTTCGATGCGATTTGGCATCTCTTGGAGTCTTTTTTCCTCTTCCAGAGAGACTACGTCTTCTGCCAAGCGTAGTCCAAATACTGCCCACACCCTCCCCTTGCCTGCTTCGTCTACAAGAAGCGGGTATGTGCTTCTCTCTCTCCCGCGAATTTTTGCGTCGGTAAAGAGGTCTTGCAACTTTTTTGTACCGTTCATACCACGCGGAGACATCTTATCTCCAGCTCGCCACTCTCGTACTACGAGGGGTAGCTGTACTGCTTCGTTGGGTATCGCGAAGGCTGTGGCGTATGGTAGAGAGAGGTTCCCTTGTTGTATGTCTCTATGCTCTACGTTTTGGGAGAGGCGCGTAGTTCCCTTTTCAGCGTACAGGGTTATTTCGACCTGTCTTCCATCGGGCAGAAGCGTTATTCCGGGAGCCTTTAGCGTGACTGACCAAGGGGGGGCGATATCCTCTGGCAGGTGTTGCCCGACAACAAGGGTATCTGTACTCTCCTCGTATGTGAGGTAGCCCGCTAGGTTACGGAATGCTTTGAAGGTGACGCTTCCTCCCTGCCGTTTATCCGCCTGCTCCAGTATGTACTCTAGCAGTTCAAACGAGATATTCTGCGTCTGCCCCAGCACACCGAGAAGTGCATGGCGTACTAGCCGCCTCTGTAGTGCGCGATGCTGTCTCCGTAGCGCCGCTCCATTAAGCGTCCAGAGGTTCGGCATTTTTCGCTCTACCACTTCGCCTATAAGGCTCAGGGTTACGCCATCAAGGTAGTCTGCCTCCTGTTTGGCAATCTCTGCAAGCCTGAGCAGAGCCGTGTCAATCTCTACATTAAAGGTATCTCGTAGATAGGGCAGGAGTTCGAGCCGCAGAATGTTTCGGCGGTAGGCTAAACTGAGATTGGAGGAGTCTTCACAAATCCTTAATTTCCATTGTCGGCAGTATGCCTCGGTCTCTTCTCGCCGAATCGCGTAGAGAGGGCGAATTAGCGGTAAATCTACCGCAGGGAAGCCCTCTAGCCCTGCGGTTCCGGTTCCGCGTAGAATGCGTAGAAGTATAGTCTCAATGCGGTCTGTTTGGGTGTGGGCTATTGCGATACGCTCTGCACCAATCTGGCGGGCAGTGGTTCGCAAGAAGGTGTGCCTTACCAGTCTCGCAGCCTCTTGTGTGGAGAGATGGAGGCGTTTCTTTTCGGCGGGGACGTTCTCGCGGGTTACGTAGAGGGGTACCTGTAGGTCTTCCGCTAATTGCCGCACAAAGTCTGCTTCGTCGTCTGCCTCTTTGCCGCGTATGCCGTGATGAACGTGACCGATTGCTAGCTCTATTTCGAGTGTTTCACGGTTTTTGTGCAGGAGGTGCAGAAGGGCGACGGAGTCTGCACCTCCTGATACGCCGACCAGTATTTTTTGCCCGGGCGTGACCATCTGGTGCTTGGAGAGAGTTTCGAGGGCTAGTTGTTCAATCTCATCTGCTTTACGCATTGCCAACACCCTTCAAATTTGATATACTGTGCTTCAATCCACTCGAAAGCTAAAAGTGTGTATGGAGGAGATTGTGTCATGTCTGGACAGAAACGTCAAGGAACTTTAATTGGTATTGCGATTGCGGGAGCCGTTCTGGTGTGGGCTGTCAGCCAGTTCACACATGAGAACTTCAATGCAGTCTCGCTGTTGGTTGCCGCGCTGAGTTTCTACTATTTGGGAGGCAAAATCTACAGTGCATTTATCGCCGACCATGTTCTCAATCTCGATGACGCGAACATCACCCCCGCGCACCGTCATAACGACGGTCACGACCATATTCCCTATAAGCGTTGGACGCTGTTTGGGATGCACTTTGCGTGGATTGCAGGTCCAGGCCCGCTGATTGGTCCTACGCTTGCAGCGCAGTTCGGGTTTTTGCCGGGCTTTTTGTGGATAGTGTTGGGGGCGGTTCTGCTGGGTTGCGTTCAGGATATGGTGATACTTGCCTTCTCAACTCGCCGTGATGGGATGAGCCTTGCCCGTATGATTAAGAAGGAGATTAGTCCGATTGGAGGGATTGCCGCCTCCATCACAATTCTCTTTATTTTGGAGATACTTCTTGCCGTGCTTGCGCTCTTTGTGGTGAACGCACTCAAGGGTAGCCCTTGGGCAACGTTTACTATTTTTAGCTCTATTCCTATTGCAATGCTCGTGGGTTGGTACATGACGAAATTTCGTCCCGGACATGAGGGACAGGCGACGGTTATTGGGGTGACTCTCCTCATCGTTTCTACGGGGCTGGGGCACTGGGTCGCGGAGACCCCTGCCCTTGCACAGATTTTTACACGCACGGACGTGCAGCTTGCGTGGGCACTGGTCGTGTACGGTTTTCTCGCGGCGGCACTTCCTGCATGGCTACTGCTTGCACCTCGTGACAACATCTCTACCTACCTCAAAATCGGAACGGTGGCACTTCTGGCGGTAGGTATTTTCTTTGCACAGCCCACAGTGAAGATGCCCGCTATCACCCCCTTTATAGACGGTTCAGGCCCCATTTTTGCGGGTAAACTCTTTCCTTTCTGCTTCATTATTATCGCTTGCGGCGCGATTTCGGGCTTCCACTCGCTGATAAGCAGCGGCGTGACTCCACGCTTTGTGGATAAGGAGACAGACATTCGCACAGTGGGCTATGGGGCGATGCTCACGGAGAGTTTTGTCGGGGTTATGGCGTTGATTGCAGCGGTGACGCTTGCGCCGGGCGTTCACCTTGCGATGAACATCCCTAAGCGTGCGAATGAGACTCCTGTTCAACTGACACAACGCATTTCTAAATTCGGACCGGCGTTTCAGATAACGACGAATGAAATGGACAGCCTTGCCCACAAGATGCAAGAGAAGTCACTGTACAACCGTTCGGGCGGTGGACCTTCGTTGGCAGTAGGTATGGCGAGTATCTTTTCGAGAACACTGGGAGGAGCTGGCTCCGCTTTTTGGTATCACTTTGCCATTATGTTTGAGGCTGTTTTTATTTTAACAGTTCTCGATTCGGGAACGCGGGTTATTCGCTTTGTGATTCAGGAGATGTTGGGCGACTTAAAAGCCCTACGTAGGCGACGCAAGAGGGACGAGGCAGAGGAGGAGGAGGTAGAGGACGCGCCTTCTTTGGCGAATGTGCCAGTGTGGGTTACAAGCGGCTTAGCAGTACTGGGGTGGGGCTTGATTTTGTCGTGGGGCATTCTCGACCCTGAAGGCGGCACGAAGGCACTGATTCGGATGTTTGGAACGGCGAATCAGATGTTGAGCGTTATCGCCCTCACACTTGCAACGGTCATTATGCTTCGCAAACACCGCAAGTTTGCTTGGGTAACGGGTATTCCCATGCTCATTGTGGGAACCATTACCCTTACTGCAGGCTACCAAGCCCTGTTTTCCTCCGACCCGCGGCTAGGGGCTATTGCTACCGCACAGGATGCGGCGAAACGAGTGGCTTCGGGGGCACTTCCTGCTAAAGCGGGCACGATAATGATGAATAACGCCTACCTTACGGCGGTTCTGACAGGGATACTCTTTGTACTGGTAGTGACCGTACTCGCTATCTCACTACGAGAGGTTGGGCGACAGCTGAAACCCGCAAGGGAGGGGGCATAACATGAGCCGCATACTGAACTGTTGGAGCGGGTTTCGCGACCTGCTGAAGGGGCTTTTTTCTCTCTCTACGCAGTCCGCGCCCATAGATTGCGACTACGCGAAGACGCTGGAAGAGCGGTATAGCAAGCCACGACGGTGCTGTTAGTTAGAAGGAGCGAAAAATGAGGTATCAATTCGACCACGTAGCCCAACAGGTTCCCAACATTGCGGAGGCGATAGCGTGGTATCAAGAGCATATTCCGGGTGTAAAGGTTCTCTATCAAGACGCGACTTGGGGCTTTGTAGACGCGAACGGAACGCGCCTCGCCTTTGTTCAGCGCGACCAACACCCAAATCACCTTGCATGGCGCGTATCTGGGGAGGAGTTGGAGCGCATGGCGGAGAAGTACGATAAAGAGGTTAAGACTCACCGCGATAGTACCCGCAGTTTCTATCTGGAGGCTCCGGGCGGAACATGGGTTGAGATTATCAGTGTGGAGGGTTCGTCGTGGGCAGAGTATGACTCAGAGTAGCGGATTTTCAAAGAGTGTAAAGAGAGTCACCGAAAAGGTGTATAGGAGGTGTGGTCGGTGCAATTAAGAACGATACCGTATGAGGCTAGGCGCAATCTGCTTTGCGCGCTCCTGCTCCTGCTGTTCACGGGGCTGCTGTTTGCAATGGTCGGTTGCCAATCACAAAAAGCACCTCCCTCTCCTATACCCGTTACGCCGCCAGCCGCTCAGGTTGCCAGCCTTCCTGCGCCCCAGTTTTTAGGTGATGCCGCCTGCCGCCCCTGTCACCCCGCCATCGCCCACGACCAGGAGGGGACTAATCACGCTAAGACCTTGCGCGTGGCGAATAAAGAGGGCTTAGGCAGTCAGTACCCCAAGGCAGGGGAGGCTTCTGGTTTTGAGTACCGTGTAACGGAAGACAAAGAGGGTCTATCACTCGCTCTAAAGGAGAGTGCAAAGTCTAAAATTCCTCTAGTCTACGCCTTTGGTGCGGGCAAGAATGCCCTCACCTTCGTCACGCCTTGGGAGGAGACGAATATAGTAGAGCTTCGTATGAGCTACCACACTAGGCTCAAAGAGTGGTTCATTACCCCCGGGCAGCTGAAGAAGGAGAAGGGGGCTGAACTAGGCGTTGTTTGGGATGGGCAGACAGCAAGGCGCTGTGTTCGTTGCCATACGACCGCGCAACCTGCGAATGGTCTCTTCCCAGAGGATAAGTTTTTTGGCGTAGGGTGCGAACGATGCCATGGTGCGGGAAGCAACCATGTCGATGCGATGCACCGTACCAATAAACCTCCCTACTATATAGAGAAGAGGGCAAAGATGGGCGGGGTAGAGATGAATCAGATGTGTGGGGAGTGTCACCGCCGCCCCGCCGACGTTCCTGATACGGAAAAACACCTGACGCAGAGATTTCAGCCATTCGGCTTGTCTTTGAGCAAGTGCTTCAAATATAGCGACAACTACCTCTCCTGTGTGACCTGCCACAATCCTCATAAGGATGCTGACACAAAACCAGACAGGTATAATGCAGTATGCCTTAAATGCCACACCATAGGAGTTACCCCTCCTGCCAAACTCACCAGAGTAGCCGCCTGCCCACGCCAACCTAAAGGCAACTGTGTTCAGTGTCATATGCCCCCCTTCCCCGTGCGGAAACAGCAGGGCAACATCCTTATTCAGATGGCAGACCACTTTATCCGATAGTGGGAGAGGGTTAGAACTCAGTGCAAACAGAGTGCCCTCGGTTCTGCTTATACGCAGAGCCGAGGGCACTTTTACGTTCAAGGAATAAGGCTGGCTTAGAGCCTCTTCGCTATCGGCTTCTTGCCCGTTGGAGGCTCATCGGCACGTAGTATCTGATTAAGAGTGGGGTTCTTGATGACGGTCTCTTGCCCGCTAGTCCATCGGATTTTTATCTCGTCTATGCTCTTATTTTTTCCAATTCCGAAGAGTGGTCGCGAGTCGAGCGAGGAGGCGTAACTCCCTCCCGTATGAATGAAGCGGCGCTGTGTCACGCCCCCTGCCGTCAGCCACACCTTCGCGCCTATCGCTTGCGGGTTGCCCCACGAGGCGTGGAGGTCTAGCTCTATCCAGTTCGCCTCCGCCACAGTGTCGTTGCGGAGCAGGAGGGGCTTCTCCCTTAATGCGTTTATCACGATATCGGTGCGCCCCCGGTTAAAGAGGTCACCAAAGGAGACACCGCGTGAGACGCGCTTGCCTGTTGCGATACCCGTTGGGGCAGATACCTCCTCGAAGGAGCCGTTCTTTAAGTTGTGGAAGAGTTGGTTCGACTGTTTCCATGTAACCGAATCCGAATACAGATCAATATCGTCTAACACGTGCCCGTTTGCGAAGAACATATCTAGCCAACCGTCCAAGTCGTAGTCCAAGAAGCCTGTGCCGAACCCTAAAAACATGAGTGTTTTGGGTCCCATGCCAGAAGGGAATGCCATATCCCGAAACGTGCCTTGCTGGTTATGAAAAAGGGCGTTCGCCTCTTCGCTGAAGTTGGTGACAAGAATGTCCATCTTCCCATCGTTGTCGTAGTCGCCTGTGTCTACGCCCATGCCTGCCTGTGCGTGCCCCTGCTCTCCCCAAGCGACTCCCATATCTGCCGCAACCTCTGTAAAGGTTCCGTTTCCGTTATTTTTCCACAGATGGTTTGGAGACTGATCGTTTGCGACAAAGATATCGGGAAGGTTGTCTTCATTGAAATCTACCCATGCCACGCCTAGAGCGTTCCCATGCGCCTTTCCCACCCCCGAACTCTCTGAGGCATCCTTAAAAGTTCCATCTCCGTTGTTATGGTAAAGAAGGCAGGTCTCTGGCTCATAGAGATTGGGTCCACAGTAGCTCTTATGCCCCTCGAACTTGCTACAGTTGAGGTCTTCCTCCACCTTGTACTTCACATAGTTGCACACAAAAAGGTCGAGAAAGCCATCTCCGTCGTAGTCCATCCATCCTGCACTGCTACTCAATCGCCCGCCTACGACACCTGCCTGCTTTGTTATATCAGTAAAGGTTCCGTTTCCGTTATTGTGGTAGAGGGCGTTGCCCTGATAGCAACAGACGTAGAGGTCAGGCTTTCCGTCGTTGTCAAAATCGCCCACAGCAACCCCAGTGCTATAGCGTCCGCAACCTACCCCTGCTTTTTCCGTTACGTCCTCGAAGGTTCCGTCCTGCTTATTGTGAAAAAGACGGTTGCTCGGCTTTGCCCCTTTGTACCCAGGTAGCGGCGCACCAGAACAGAGATAGACATCTGCCCATCCGTCTCCATCATAATCAAAAATGGCGGCTCCGCTCCCCATCTGCTCTATAAAGTATTTGCGCCCACTCCCTCCATCAGAGTGTACAAACGCACCGAGACCGGAGGGGTCTGTGATAAGCGTAAACTGCCCTGTTGTGACGGCAGCCGGCTGGGCAGGAGCAGACGGTCTCTTTATGTTGGAACTGTTGTTACACCCCGCCACAAGAAGCAGTAGCAGAACTATTCCGCGCCAAGGCTGTTTCATGGTTTCTTTCCCCCGTTCAGCATACCGGAACGGTTCTGCGCCTCCAAAATCCCCCGTTTGGCTTCCGTGAGTGTCTCATCACGTTGTAGTGCCGATTCGTAGTATTTTATGGCGATGTCGTATTTTTTGCTATCCATTGCCCTCTTTGCAAGGGTCATGTAGACGGTAGGCGTGTCTTTGAAGGAGGCTCTTCGATAGAGTTCGCGGTTTTGCGCCCGTCCTTTATCAAATAACACACGAAACTTCGCCTGATACTTCCTTGCCTCCTCAGTATGCCCCAGCATACGATGCGCCTCCGCAATTTTGAAGTGCGCGTTCATATCGCTCGGATTGATCTTTATAAGGCGGTCAAAGTAGATTATCGCCTCTTTCAGCTGTTCTGGTTTGCCGTGCCGACTTAGCCCCATTGCGAAAGAGTAGAGGGCTTTGGCGTTATTGGGGCTGAGGTTCAGTGCTTGCCGATAGAGTTGGGAGGCTTTATCGAAATGGAGGTCATCTGGGCTTTCTAAAAGCCATGAGTCGCCGAGTGCCCAGTAGTAGTGTGCGTCCATCGGGTCGATTTCGATGGCTTTCATCAGCGGCTCTCTAGCTTGTACGTATCGGGCAAGATTGACGTGATAGAGACCAATACGCCCATAGGCTACGGGGTCTTTAGGGTCTAGTTTTGTCACCAACTCGTACTCTTTGATTGCCGCTTCGAGGTGGAGATTTCGGGCATACGCCTCTCCGAGTAGACTGTGCGCCTCTGCATTCATAGGCTCTGCCTTTACGACAGGCTCTAGTGCCTCAATCGCCTTGATAGCCTTATTTTCTACAATATAGAGATTGCCGAGGGCGACGCGTAGCTTGCTGTTTTGAGGATACTGTTTCACGGCACCTTCGAGGTATTTTTGTGCCTCATCGAACCTCTCTTGTGCGATGTAGAGCTGCCCTATTCCGCGCATAACCCGTGAGTTTCCTGGGTCTAACTGCAAGGCGCGTTGAAAAGCCTGTTTTGCAAGGTCGAACTTTCCGCCGAGAGTCGCCGCATCTCCCAATCCAATCCATGGGAAGACTCTATCGGTAAGGCGCGTCGCCTTTTGAAGGTGGGGAATAGCCTCTGCAAAACGCCCTGCATTCATGTAGAAGCGGGCTGTTCCCATCTCTAGGCTGTAGGAGTTGGGGTTAGCACGCAGTGCCTTTTCCACCTCCTTTTGCGCCTCTTCAAAAGTTCGTGCTTTTTTCTCTTCCGGCTGTCCCGTACCTTGATTGCCCTTTATATCTGAGAGAGGGTCTATACTTGCCTGTAAAGTCTCTGCTGGGGCTTTAGGGGCGGGGGGCGTTGGTGAGAGTGCAGTTTTGCTGGAAGGTGTCCCTCCCCCACAGCCCCAAAGAGCCGTGAGAAGAGCCAGTGACCATAGGCGATAGGAAGACCTCATCTGGGTTCCTCCACTTTGGAGTATTTATCGAGTGCAGGCTGTTTGAGAGTCTGCTTTGTACCGTTTGGCCAGCGGATGTTAATGGTGAGATTCGCTGTATCTGCGTTCGCAGGCAGGTTAAAGAGGACTCGCAGGTCATTTTGACCAATATAACTGCTACCGCTTCGCACCTCTCGCACCTGATTTCCACTAGAAGCTTGAAGTTCTACTCTGGCTCCAATCGCGCTTCGGTTACTCTTCGTGCCTATCAGCTTCAAGCCTATCCAGTGCCCCTTCATAGGTGTCTGGTTCTCTAGCAGACGCGC
>JAPLCR010000157.1 GCA_026392135.1 Armatimonadota bacterium | reverse complement strand
ACTTTACCGAGCATCCCATTGCCGTTTAGAAAGACTCGTTTTGGGTCGATAGGAACATGGCTCACTATATGCTGTACAATCGCACGAACGCGCTCAGGGCGCAGGTTGGTTTCTGAGATAAGGGCAACAACATAGCCGCCATGCGCGACCTCTTCCACTACCTCTTGCCAGCGTCCTCCTAGCACTATTGGCGACTTTTCTGAACTATCTAGTACGACGATAAGCCCCGGGCGCGACGGTAAGGTGTTGCCATTTTGCCCTCTGCTGTCTAGTATCAAACCTGATGAGATAAACTGGTAGGCGGGCTTCAAATCTTTCCCAAGGTAGATAGGAAGACAAACTCTCCGGTAGTACGTCTTCTCACTTTTCAACACCTCAAGGCGCGGGAAAGGCTGCTTTTTTAAACTGAGATCATAAGCATTCCGATTATTGTACCACCATTCGCGCCATTGAGAGGAGTTCCATTTTTCTCCCGGAACATCAAGCATTCTTGACAGGTAGAACTGAATGGCGTTTGCCGTGAGAAGTAGCTCCCGATGAGCATGGGGGCGACACGCCCGTCTCCTGTCCCAACCAGCCCCTGAATTATCGCACCTATCTCCTGTTGACCGATACCCTGCTCTGCCAGTTTGAGAAGAGGCTCTACTGCCCAGTCGGTGCGAAGGGAGGAGAGTAGAGATATTTTCTCCGCGAAGGCGGCTTCTTCGCTCCTAATAAGGCGGCTAATGAGCGGGCGTAGACGCGACTCATATTGCCGTAACAGAACACCGTCGGGATAGAGGTGCGTGATACAGGCAAGTGCCTTCTGCTGAACAGGGGGCGGTGTGTTGGGAGCAATAAGGTCAAACAGAAGCGGGACTATCGACGATGCGAAAACAGCAGCACGGCGCACTCCGATAAGCCCACCCGCCTCTACACGTGTTCCACTTTCGGTCAAGTGCTGGTAGGTAATAAAAGGGAACTCCAACAGAGTGCTAAGGAGAACGACTTGTTGTGCGCCCGTTGCCTGACGCAACTGTACGGCGAACTTTTGACACCCTTGTTGAACACTCTGGGGGAGGGGACGGGCTTCATTCTCTTTGTACCACTCTTGATAGGCAGCATCATCGAACAGGTCGAGGAAGGTAAGGAGGCGAAGACTGCGTAGGGCGGTCTTTTGAACAAACAAGGACTTATCTGTTCTGCCGAGATGCTGGTTATCTCGCTCCATGCGTCGTGTATCATACTGTACACAGTTCCTGCATCGAGTGCCTGAAACTGGTTGAGAGAGAGGTAGTCGTCGCGGGTAAGGGGTGAGTGTAGGGTGCGGAGGCGAGTGAGCCACTCAGTGCGGTCACGCGGGGGTAGCGGCTCTTGACCGTATGTCGGGAGCGCGAGTAGCAGGCAGAGTAGAGCGCAGGTTCCTCGCATTGAACGCCTCCTCGTAATGTTGGGGTAGAGTTATCTTCGACAAGAGCGAGAGGATATCCTTGTTTTGGTTCTCGGAACTACAGGGGCTTAGTATCGCACTCGATGATGACACGAGTGCTTTTTAGGGAAGGAACTTCCAACATTGAAGCCTACTCGCTTACGCGGGGGTGGAATATTTTCAAGCAAACATGAGATCGGGATAAGCACATCTCACAAGCACCCGTAAAACGGGTCTCTTTTGTGCCTTCAGGGCAGGAAGGCTCCTCTCCTTTGCGCTAATCTTGTCCCATATCTTGAGTAGTAGTTTGCATACACGCCTTCCTCTGGGTTCTGTTTTGGGGAGGAAGTTCTTGTGTTTT
>JAPLCR010000177.1 GCA_026392135.1 Armatimonadota bacterium | reverse complement strand
GCGTCCGTCAAACAGTACCGGCAGACGCATACGGCTCTTTACCTCACTCAAGTCCATATCTATGAACTCTTGCCACTCCGTTACCAAAACAAGGGCATCCACATCCGTACACGCATCAAGAGCGGTAGCCACATAATGCACGTCGGGCTGCTCCGTACGTGCATTCTCAGTTGCGATGGGGTCATAGGCAAGAAGCTCAGCCCCTTCAGCAAGCATTACCGCCATAATCTCAAAAGCTTTTGAGTCGCGAATATCATCGGTATTCGGCTTAAACGCCAGCCCCCAAACGCCGATGCGCTTACCCTCAAATCCATCTAGTGTATTTCGCAAGCGAGCTAAAAATCGAAGCGGCTGCTCCTCATTCACCTTTAGCACAGAAGCCATCAGATGAAAGTCGTAACCATGCTTCTTTGCAGTATGGTACAGCCCTAAACAGTCTTTGGGAAAGCAAGAGCCGCCAAATCCAAGCCCTGCATTTAGGAAGGCACGCCCAATGCGCTTATCCTGCCCTACCCCCTCGCGTACCTCTTCGACATTAGCTCCTGTCAGTTCACAGAGCGCGGAAACCGCGTTCATAAAACTGATTTTTGTTGCCAGAAACGAATTCGATGCGTATTTGATCAACTCGGCACTTGCAACATCCGTTATCTGAATCGAATCGGTGAGCGTTTTATAAAGAGAGGCAACTTTCTCGCCCGCCGCTCGGTTCTCGGCTCCTATCACCACCCTATCAGGGTTCAATGTATCGAAAATCGCACTGCCTTCACGCAAAAACTCAGGGTTGGAAACAACATCAAAGGAGACAGGCTCCGACAAATTCTTTGCGATGATACTACGTACCATTTCACCCGTACCGACAGGAACGGTGGATTTGTTTACCACAATCTTATAGCCGTTCATCCCCTTCGCAATCTCCTCAGCAACGGCACGCACATATTTCATTTCAGGTGCACCATCCTCCCCCGGAGGAGTGCCAACACAGATAAAAACGATGTCTGAATTGCGTACTGCAGATACAAGGTCAGTGGTGAAGGAGAGGCGACCTGCCTCGGAATTGGTATGGACAAGTTCGGCAAGCCCCTCTTCATAGATGGGCATAATGCCTTGCTCCAAGCCTTTAATTTTTTTCTCATCTTTATCAACACATAAAACGTTATAACCAAGATGACTAAAAACTGTTCCCGTTACAAGCCCGACATATCCAGTTCCGATGATACAAAGATTCATCCGTAATGAAGGCTCCTTAAATTTGGATAGGACATAATTCCCTAAGTTGTTGTTAAGTTTAGCATAACTAAACCCATTATAACATTAGTTCCTCTCAAAGACTGTGTTTCCTGCTCGGTTACGAGCGAGCAGAAAGCCACTCTGAACGCATATCGCGCAGAAATGGACGACTCTGGCGGTAGTCTTGAAGCTCTTTCAAATCAAGTTCGGCAGAGATAACGGCATTGGAATCACCCGCATCGGCGAGTATCTGCCCATCGGGGTGAACCACAATACTACGTCCCGGATAGTGAAAAGCGGGGTCATCTCCACAGCGGTTCACACCAACTACATAAGTCTGATTCTCAATGGCACGCGCTTGCAAGAGCGTTACCCAGTGATGCCAACGCGCTATGGGCCAACTCGCTATTACCGTTATTAGGTCTGCCCCCCGCACTGCCGCACACCGAAAAATCTCAGGAAAGCGCAAATCATAGCAGATGAACGTTGCAACATTGAAACCCTGCCACTCAAAGAGAACAATCTCTTCACCTGCTCGGTAACGCTTCGATTCACCGCCGGGAGTGAATGGAAATATCTTATTGTAGCGTGAAACCTCAGAGCCATCAGGTGCAAACACTACCGACTGGTTCCGCCCCATTCCATCGCCCTCCCTATTCACCACACCGCCTAGCGTTGCCACTCTATACTCGCGAGAGATAGACTGTAAAAACGCCTCTGCCTCCCTACTCTCTCCTTCCGCAATCTTCTCTACATCCATGCTGAACCCCGTAGAGAACATTTCTGGGAATACGACGAGTGCGCCGGGAGGAGGGGGAGACTGGTGCAGTAACTCGCGGGCTACCTCAAAACTCCCCTGCTTATCTTCCCACTTCATATCAAGTTGACATCCTACGACAATCATATCCTTACTCCCCTCTCACCTTTCAAAATTTGCGTCATACCTTCAACAAACCTACCTATTCCCGCCAAAACCGGCTCTGCCTCAAGTGCCCCATAGGAGATACGTAGGTAACAGCCCTCTGTCATCCCAAACGCGACTCCAGGCATCACAGCTACCTTGTACTCTTGGATAAGCCGCCGCGCCAACTCCATCGAGGAGTACGCAGTGTCTACTTTCAAAAAGTAGTAGAATGCCCCTTCAGTCTCCGGTATCACACAGCTGTCATGCAAAGGCTCCAACAACGATTTAACGGTGGAACGCAACGCGCCAATAGTTGCTATCTTCTCTCGACAGTACGCCGCGCCAGCCTCCAAAGCCCCCAAAGCCGCGTACTGTGAGATGACGGGGGGACAGATGATATTGGTATCCTGTACCTTCTCCATAGCCGGCATCAGGCTGTTCGGTAGAGCCAAATAGGCGATGCGCCAACTTGCAAAGCCATACGATTTGGACAACGAGTAGATGGAAATAGTATGCCCTGCGCTTCCTACAAAGGAGGCAGGGGAGAGATGTTTCGCGCCATCAAAAGTGAAGTACTCGTAAGCCTCGTCGTGAATATGATAGATGCCGCGCTCAGCGCACAGGCGATTCACAGCACGCAGAGCCGCTTCCGAATAGACCACTCCGGTAGGATTGTTGGGAGACACGGTAACAACCGCACGTGTGCGCGGAGTAATAGCGGCGGCAATAGCTTCCAGTCGAAGTTGATAGTTCGAGTCGGTAGGAACGAGAACAGGGTGACAGGAAGTCATCGTGATCGCCATGTCGTGGTTGAAATAGTAGGGTGTTTGTAGGATGATTTCGTCTCCTGCATCAGCGATACACAACAGCACCTGCAAAAATGCCATATTCGCCCCCGCAGTCACAATAACGCTCGCCCCCTCCTCCTGAAGGTGTCCGTTCTCCGCCTCGAGCTTCTGTCGAAACGCCTCTCTAAGTGCTGGTATTCCTAAATCGGGCTGATACTTATGGTTACTAGGCTCCGCGAAAAACTGTTCCAGTCTCTCGAACGCCTGTTTTGGAGGAGGATAGTAGACCACGCCCTGCCCCAAGGAGATAGTTCCGGGGTTCTGCCGTATCAGTTCGGCTATAATAGGAATAACAGGGTCTTTTGTCTGTTGTACACGAGCGGAAGATCTCATTTCACTCCTAGTAGAAGTTGTATTTTCAAAACGAAATGCGTCCCTCATCCTGTCCTTCGGGCATCCTTACTCCCAATTCGGGAGAAGGACTTGTCTGCAAGGCTAATCCGAAGGGGTATTTCGCTCGTTTTTGAGGTCGTTTAACGCTTTCTCAATTTCGGCGAGTACGCTTGGCAAGTCGCTTTCGATAGTTTCGTTGGCGAATCGAATAATGCGGTAACCTCTTGCTTGCAGATATTCCGTTCTGGAAGCGTCGTACTCTTGCTGACTGAGGTGAATGTCTCCGTCTAACTCTATACCTAGACAGTATTCTGGTATACAGAAGTCCAGAATCGCCCTGCCTACTGGAAACTGCCGCCGAACCT
>JAPLCR010000185.1:555-6588 GCA_026392135.1 Armatimonadota bacterium | reverse complement strand
GCATAGTGACAACAGTTTACCTCAAACCCGACCCCCATTTGCTGGGGGCGGTACTTAGTGCCTCTGCTGTAGCGTAATGGCTAGGCGGAGGCATTTTTTGTTCTGGTCTTGTTCGGTCAACTTATCGATTGTGATAACTAGTCCTTATTGTTTTCATAAAAAAGTATCATTTGACTTATCATTTTGTGGAGAGTACAATTCCTCTAGAACACTCATTACCATAATCCCCTTTCGTTCGTATGCAAAGGAGCCGTACTCATGCCCAAAACCATGTTTGAAAAGATATGGGACGCGCACGTCGTCCACGCAGAGGCAGGCAAGCCTGCCTTGCTCTACATAGACTTGCACCTCGTTCACGAAGTTACATCGCCGCAAGCGTTCGATGGGCTACGCTTGAACGGGCGCAAAGTCCGCCGCCCCGACCTCACTCTCGCGACGATGGATCACAACGTTCCGACGACAGACCGTTCACTACCGATTACCGATCTCATCTCGAAATTGCAGATGGACGCGCTCGACAAGAACTGCAAAGAGTTTGGTATTCCGCTCTACGACCTGCACCACAAGTGGCAGGGCGTAGTGCACGTCATTGGACCCGAGCAGGGGCTTACTCCTCTCGCCTTTGGGATAGGAACCAGCGAGGTGGAACACGTCCTCGCGACGCAGTGCCTCCAGCAGGGAACGCCTAAAACGATGGAGATACGAGTCAACGGCAGGCTCGGCTTGGGGGTCACTGCGAAAGATGTTATTCTCGCCATTATCGGCAAAATTGGCACAGACGGCGCGACGGGCTACGTGGTGGAGTATACGGGCGAAGTGATTCGCGCTCTTACGATGGAAGGGCGCATGACCGTCTGTAATATGAGTATCGAGGCGGGCGCGAGGGCGGGCATGATAGCCCCCGATGAGAAGACCTCCGCTTACCTGAAAGGGCGACACTCCGCCCCGCAAGGAGCGGCGTGGGAAGAGGCTGTCGCCTATTGGAAGAGCCTGCCCACCGAAGAGGGCGCAACGTTCGATACGCTGGTTGAACTGAATGGCGATGAGATAGAGCCGCACGTCAGTTGGGGAACCAGTCCCGGCATGGTTGCACCTATCACAAGCGTCGTTCCCTCGCCTGAACAGTTTACCTCGGACGCAGACCGTCGCTCGGCAACCCGCGCACTCGAATATATGGGGCTGACCGCCAACACTCCCATTCAAGAGATTACGATTGATAAGGTGTTTATCGGCTCCTGCACAAATGGGCGTATCGAAGATCTACGCGCCGCCGCAGAGGTGGCGAAAGGGCGTAAAGTTCACGCGAACGTACACGCAATGGTCGTTCCCGGTTCCGCGCTAGTGAAGCTACAAGCGGAAGCGGAGGGACTAGACGTAGTTTTCAAAGAGGCGGGCTTCGATTGGCGGGAGGCGGGTTGCTCCATGTGCCTCGCCATGAACCCCGATGTTTTGCAACCGGGAGAGCGTTGCGCCTCCACCTCGAACCGAAACTTTGAGGGGCGGCAGGGCAAGGATGGGCGTACTCACCTCGTTAGTCCTGCGATGGCGGCGGCGGCGGCGGTTGCGGGGCACTTTGTGGATATTCGCGACTGGAAGTAGGGCGGAGGGGGGCGAGTATGCTTGAGTATGAGTTCATAATTGTAGGCGAGCCTTTTTCCGTGAATCGAAAGAAGAAGCGTCCGGAAGAGCATAACAAGTGGAAAGCAAGGGTAGCGAAGTCTGCGAAGGAAGTTATTCCCGTCTCTCCGACTTCGCTACCTGTAGAAGTATCCATTACCACGTATGTCACCACAACTACAATAGATGTGGATAATGTGATTAAACCCATTCTGGACGGTATGAACGGGGTTGCTTATGACGATGATAAGCAGGTATATAGAGTGACAAGCGAACGGATTGATTTGAAAAACTCGATTTGCACGGTGCTTTTAGCCCGTTACTCAAAGCGCATATCGCAAAAAGCCCTGAATTTATCCATATCCGTTTGAATTGGAATGAAGAGGATACTCTTTAGAGAAAGGAGCCAGTCCATGACCTCTGTCGCAGAAGAAGTGCATCATCGCATAGAACAAGAAATTGCGGAAACGTACCGCAATTTAGAATATATTGTCTATGTCGACCCAAAACCACAGGAGTTGCCACCGTTTTTACAATCATTCCGTCCGGAAATTGTCGCTATCAAGCGAGGAGAGGGCGGGGAGATTCAGGAGGGTGTTGTCGTTTTTGTTAAAACAAGAACCCCGCAAAGCGTAACACTACAGCAGTTGGAGTACCTCATTCGGGTAGTGCAGAGCCAGCCGGGCTGGCGCTTTGAAATCGCTACAAGAAGTTCTCGCGAAACAGCGTTACTTAATGCGCTCTTGCCCGTCTTATCTTTAGACAAAATCAAGCGACAGATAAAACTGGCTCAGGCTTTAGCGCAACAAGAGGGCGCAGAAAGTGCTTTTCTGCTACTGTGGATAGCGGTAGAGGCTCTCCTACGTCATCAGAGCAGGTTAGATGATGTTGAGATAAAACAGGAGGGAACTCTACCCCTACTCTCTTTACTGTATACGGATGGAAGTTTGGAGGAAGAGGACTATTATCAACTTCGTAATCTGTTCTCCCTGAGAAACAAGATAGCGCATGGCTTTGAGGCGGAGGAACTCTCTTCGGGCGCAATAGAGCGACTCGCAAGTATTGCGAATAACCTGATTACCCAACTTTCCAATGCGGCTTGAAAGGTCTTAACAACATGGAACCGTTTGTCAACGTTACCGGGGTGGTCGCCCCGCTAGATAGAGTGAATGTAGATACCGACCAGATAATTCCCAAACAGTTTTTGAAGCGCATTGAGCGAACGGGCTTCGGTCAATATCTCTTCTTCGATTGGCGCTACGAGAACGATGGGAAAACGCCCAACTCCGCTTTCGAGTTGAATGCGTCCGCCTACGCGGGAGCGTCTATACTCGTGGCGGGAAAGAACTTCGGGTGCGGCTCTTCGAGGGAACACGCGCCTTGGGCGTTGTTAGATTACGGCTTCCGCACGGTCATAGCATCCTCTTTCGCCGACATCTTTTTTAACAACTGCTTCAAGAACGGGATTCTGCCCGTCATACTACCGGATGAGCAGGTAGCGCAACTTCTTACAACGGCGCAAGAGAACCCCGGCTACCAGATAACGGTAGACCTTGAATCGCAAACCATCTTCGACAACGAAGGCTTTTCTACAGACTTTGAGGTAGACTCCTTCCGTCGCTACTGTATGCTGAACGGGCTAGACGACATCGGTTTGAGCCTGCAAAACTTGGACGACATCGCTCAGTACGAGATGAAGCGTCCGAATTGGAAGCCGCAGACCCTCTCCGCCTAGCCTTTTCGCTCTGCTCAAAAAGGGGAAGAGAACCATGCCTAGACGCGCCGCATTTACGCTCATTGAGCTACTTGTCGTTATCGCAATTATCGCCGTCATCGCGGCAATTCTCTTCCCTGTCTTCTCTCGCGCCCGTGAAAAAGCCCGCGCCGCAACCTGCCTCTCTAATATGCGCCAGCTGAACTCCGCCCTCGCCATGTATACGCAAGACAACGACGAGGTCTTCCCCGGCTATGCAGGTACAATAAGACTTCTCACTGAAGAGCAACCTCCTGCCAACACTCCTATCTGGACGACCTTCCTTATGCCCTACGTGCGTAGTGAACAGATTGTCATCTGCCCCTCTGCCTCTAACTCAAAGTTTGCAGGAGTATGGAAGGATAGAGGTTCGGTCTCGATTGGCTACAACACGCATTTTGGAGAGTGGTTTAACCGTAGGAGCGACGACACGCGCACTGCTCTGCGCGTTACGCTTGCACAGATGCAAAGCCCCTCTGTGAATGTGACTTTCGGGGATGGGTCTTCTGGAGATACCGCGCAGGTGGCGCAGGGCGACCCACGTGGCTACGACTATCGGGGCTATATCATCAGCAACTGGGACACACGCTCCGGAGGGTGTGGACAGCCTACCGTTGTTAATGGAGGAGGAGACACGCTTTCCGATAGGCACAGCGGCGGTACGAACCTCGCTCTTGCCGACGGTCATGCGAAGTGGTTTCCTACTAGCCGTCTACTTCCGGATGGCTCGCCGCCTCTTCCTACCGAGAACTGCTTCTGTATTGCTGACAGGAACCCCGCCAAACTGAAATGGCTCGTGGTCTACTCGTGTAGTACAGACTGACTTTGCGACCTTCAGCTTCCCTCTCTTCGCTTCCTTGAAAACGGTTAAACTGACCAATAAAAAGAGGGAGTAGGCAGAATGCCTACTCCCCTTTTGCTTAAGGCGAGGCTTTTACGCAATCAAGTCCTTGATAACCTTGCTTGCCTCCACTCCCGTCAGGCGTTGGTCTAGCCCTTGCGACCTGTAGGTGAAACGCTCGTGGTCAATGCCTAGCAGTTGAAGCGTTGTCGCGTGGAAGTCGTGGATATGCACAGGGTCTTTTACGATGTTGTAGGAGAAGTCGTCCGTTTCGCCGTAAACCGTTCCCGCTTTCACGCCGCCGCCCGCCATCCACATCGTGTAGCAACGCGGGTGGTGGTCGCGCCCGTAGTTCTCATGCGACAAGCCGCCCTGCGAGTAGATAGTGCGCCCGAACTCTCCGCCCCATATAATGAGCGTTTCGTCCAGCAGTCCTCTGTTTTTGAGGTCTTGTATCAACCCTGCACACGCTTGGTCAATATCTTTGCACTGGCTCGGAAGGCGCCCCGCTACGTTGGCATGGGTATCCCAGTTGTTGAGGTAGACCTGTATAAAGCGCACTCCCCGCTCTACCATGCGCCGTGACATAAGCGCGGTATTGGCGAAGGTGCCGGGTTTGCGGGACTCTTCGCCATACATCTTGAAGGTGCTTTCCGGCTCTTTGCTTAGGTCGGTAAGTTCAGGGACACTCGACTGCATACGGAAGGCGAGTTCGTACTGCTGAATACGGGTATGTGTCTCAGCATCACCCACCGTTTTGAAGGTCATTTCGTTGAGGGCTTTGAGACCGTCTAGCGTTGTACGGCGCATCTCTTTGGGAACGCCGGGCGGGTTGTTGATGTAGAGGATAGGGTCTCCGGCGGCGCGGAATGAGACTCCCGCGTGTTCACCGGGGAGGTAGCCGGACTGCCAGAGCCGTGCCGAAATCGCTTGCACTTGGTCTGTATTGGAGTGTTGTGCGACGAGGACGACGAAGGTAGGTAGATTGTTGTTTAACGAGCCTAGCCCATACGAGACCCATGCCCCGATACAGGGACGACCCGTTATCTGGTTACCCGTCTGCATATAGGTAATCGCGGGTTCGTGGTTGATGGCTTCGGTGTGCATACTGCGAATGAAGCACATATCGTCTACCATACCGGCGGTTTTGGGAAGCAGTTCGCTTACCCACATACCGCTCTTGCCATACTGTTGGAACTTGTAGCGCGAGGGGGCGATAGGGAAGCGCGTCTGCCCCGAAGTCATGGTGGTGAGGCGCTGACCGTTGCGAACGGAACTCGGAAGCTCCTTGTCGTACCAGTCGTTCATAAGGGGCTTGTAGTCGTACAAGTCCATCTGCGGAGGTCCTCCGACCATGTGCAGGTAGATGACGTGCTTGGCTTTCGCGGGGAAGTTGGGAAGCCCTAGCGCGTTCTTCTGAAACGCGGGCTTTTTGTCGCTAGCGAAGGCGGGTAGCCCTCCAAGCGTGCTTAACGCCGCCCATCCTAGCGCGTTCATTCCGCCGCTCAGAAATTGACGGCGCGTCTCCATACGTACATACTCTTCCACTACGGGGTGAATGTTTTCGTTTTCGCTCATTTGTTTAGTACCTCGTCCAGATTCAACAGCTGGTTTGTCAGCAGAGTCCATGCAGCAAGACGCTCTGGGGCAAGGCTTGCGTCCGCTTTCGAATCGCCCACCATTATCAACTCTTTCGCCTCTTTCGAGTGTCCGTTGTAGAAGCCTTGAATGGCATTCAGGCTTTTTGTAACAACCTCCTGCTCTGCGGGGCGGAGGGAGCGCGAAAGAAGCCGATTTGTGATGTAGTTGATACGGGAGGCGT
>JAPLCR010000185.1:0-510 GCA_026392135.1 Armatimonadota bacterium | reverse complement strand
CGCGCTGCCTCTACAAACTGAATGTCGTTCATCGTGACGAGGGCTTGCAGGGGAGTGTTTGTGCGTTCACGTCTTACCGCGCACGTCTCGCGGTTTGGCGCGTTGAAGATGTCCATGCTGGCGGGCGGCGCGGCGCGTTTCCAGAAGGTGTACATACTGCGGCGGTAGAGGCTATCGCCCATATCTTTACGATAGTCGCGAGTATTACTGCCTGGCATCGCCACCGCTTCCCAAACACCGTCGGGCTGATAGGGTTTGACGCTCGCCCCGCCTATCTTTTTGACAAGCAGACCGCTTGCTGAGAGCGCGTAGTCGCGTACCATCTCTGCATCCATGCGATACCGCGCTCCGCGAGAGAGTAGGCGGTTTGCTGGGTCTTTTAAATGCTTTTCGGGAGTGACGACGCTGGACTGTCGATAGGCGGCAGAGGTGACTATCCGTTTGAACAGTTTTTTGATGTCCCATCCATTCTCTCGAAACTCTACCGCTAGCCAGTCGAGTAGTTCGGGG
>JAPLCR010000358.1 GCA_026392135.1 Armatimonadota bacterium | reverse complement strand
GCCCCGTTACCCAGGTGCGTGGCGAGAGTAGCCCCTGCGTGTACTGCGTCACGTATCACACTAACGTCCGCGCCCGTATGCCCTAGCGCAATCACGACCCCCGACTCTACTACTTTTTCAATAAATGGGAGCGCATTCGGGCGTTCGGGAGCAAGTGTGAGAATACGTATGCGCCCCTCTGCCGCCTCCTGAAAGCACTGAAACTCCTCCCAATCGGGATTACGAACGTGTTCCAGCGGGTGCGCCCCGCGAGGTCCATCCTCCTCTGAAATGTAGGGACCCTCAACATGAATTCCTACCACGCGATTCGCATAAGTGCGCTCCGCGTTCAGAAGTTTGGAAAGGTTGCGGAGGGCTTGGCATATCGCTTCGGCGGAGTTTGTGGTGAGCGTGGGGCAGAGCAGGGCGGTTCCTGACTTCGCAACTTTCTCAAAGAGCAAGGGTAGGTCGTGGCTGACCTCAGATGCGCTTCCCCATGCGTCCAGATTGAAGTCTACCCCCCCATAACCGTTCAGTTGAATGTCGTTGAAGCCCGCGGAGAGCCAAACAGAAGAGTCGCCTATGTCGGCGGAGAGAGCACCGTTGTGGATGTGGGTGATTTTGTTCCGCTCTAGGGTGAGCGTGACGACCTCTCCGGTGGAGGTCAATTTGCCGCAAACGCGCATGGTGGTTTGTCCTGTAGGGTGGAGTGTTCGCGCTACAGGTTTTCGCCACTCAGAGGACGGATTCCTCTATGGGTTATGCGCTTGATGGAGACTGCGAGGGCTAGGAGGTAAAGAGTCGGAGGGTGATTGTGAGTAGTTTCATAGTTAGAGTTGCGCCTGTATTTTTCGTTCAATGCGTGAAAATCGTCTTGAAGCGATGCCGTTAGTTCCGTCATAGCCTCAATCTGTTGCGCCGATTTTCACTACCCGACACTTTTATGTCGGCGTACACTTGGCTACTATTGAGCCGTGTTCAAAGGTTGTTTAGCCGCCCCACTTTAGTTTGAGGTTGCGCTTGAGGTACTCTGTTTCTTACCACAGAAAAGGAGTACCCAATGAGCGACAACCTCACCCGTTATTTTGCCATACAAAAGGCTCTTGTGTCACTACGTCCGACATCTGCGACAGGAAATTTCGCACGTCATCTGAACACTTTAGGGATGCTGGTCTCTGGCATTGTTGGGAGCCGGAAATGCCATCTTCCCGCCATCGCTCTCAATGTCCCTACAAGCGGGAAGCCCCAAAGCAGAGTCCGCAAGATGGAGAGATGGCTCCATAATGCACGTATCGATGTAGAGACCTATTACCAACCTTACATACAAGCCCTTCTGAAAAGCCTTCCCTCTACGCCCCTTGTGTTGGTGATAGACGGAAGCGAAATAGGGAGAGAGTGTGTTTTACTCTCTGTAAATGTCGTTTACGAGCGCCGCGCTCTTCCTCTCTGCTGGTGTGTGGTAAAAGGCAAGAAAGGGCATCTGCCAGTATCGACCCACATTGAGGTCATACGTAAAGCGGCTCCTCTTATCCCCAAAGGGCGTACCGTCGTTTTTCTCGGAGATGGAGAGTTCGACGGGACAGAACTCCTAGGTACGTTGCACGAATTAGGTTGGAACTATGTCTGTCGCACGGCGAAAAACGTAATTCTTACCGAAGAGGGGGAACGTTTTCAGCCGACGGATTTGATACTTCGCCCCGGAGACCGTATCGAACTGCCAGAGGTGAACTTCACTACTTCGGGATACGGTCCCGTTTTAGTCTGTGTTATCTGGGAACCGCAGTGGAAAGAGCCGCTTGTTCTTGTCTCTAACATGGAGTTTCTGGAAGAGATATACGGCTGGTACAAGCTCCGTTTCCGTATTGAGACCTTCTTCTCTGACCAGAAGAGCCGTGGCTTCTATCTCGGACACAGCCACATCAGCGATGTCGAGGCTATCAATCGGCTTCTCATTGCTACCTGTCTCACCTATCTATGGCTCGTTTGCCTGGGACAATGGGTGGTTCAGACGGGACGATTGGGCTGGATACATCGCACGAACAGGTGCGATTGGAGCCTGTTTCACATCGGATTGGCTTGGGTCCAGTTCTGTTTGGACAACGACATAACGATTTGGACACAATTTGCTATTCCAAAAAAGGAGTAGAGCAAAAGTGTCGGGTAGTGAATTCTGGATGATAGTCAAGTACAGATAGACTCGAAATTCACGGCAGATGATCCCATCCAGCCCTACATACGTGCAGTACATAAGAGAAGAGCGATTCTTCTGTTCCGAGCACTTCGTGCCAGTCTCACCCTTCAGGATATTATCATGGAGGATGCAAGGCACGCCAACCACTGGCACATACAGGGGATTCCTTAAGAGCCTATCCCAATAGGCTAGATTGTTTGGGTCTATGGGGAAGTTAGTGGGTTCCCCATGAAATATGCCATACTTTGGGATGATGCAAGATACGGAACTATACCGCCAAATTCTAGGTCTTGAGGCTCCCTGGCGTGTGGAGCGT
>JAPLCR010000617.1:20389-21249 GCA_026392135.1 Armatimonadota bacterium | reverse complement strand
CGCTTGCCTAGCTCGTCTGTGTCGTACACAAAGTATTCGCTGTTTGGGGAGGTGATTGGTAAACGCGCCTCCAATCGGCTTATCTGCCCAGTAAAGCCGACTACCGCCGCCCCTGTAGGGCTGTTTCCATTGGTGAAGACGGGACGATTCAGGTTGGCAGCGCGTCCTGTAAAGGGACCCATTTGGAAGTCTTGCCCTGAAGCGACTCCATTGGAGCCATTAGACATACCGCTTCCACATCCTGTAAGGAGAGCGCAGAAAAGCGGTAACATGGTGAGTGAGAAGTGGTTGAGTGGATGGTTTTTAAGACGGTTCAATTGAGATGCCTCCAAATCCAAGATGCGGTATCCTACTCTTAGTTGAGTATCTCCTTGAACTACAGGGGGAGATTGTAATGGGTGTAGGAGAGTAGGGAGGGATGCGTGTCAAATTTTGAAGCGTAGATGAAAACTAAAGGTCTAGTACGGTACAAGAAAGACATGGCGGTTCCGCTTACCTGTAACCTATCAGCCTCCACTTGCAAGCGAATGCGGTGAGGACGATTTATGAGAGGGCAAAGCCTTATATTGTGTCCCCTCTCCTGTGACAGAAGAGGGGACATAGAGCAGGCAACGCTTTAGGAGAGCAGGGAGTACGGAGCCTCCAGCACCCTCTTTACCTCTTGCAGGAACCGCGCCGCAGATGCGCCATCTAGGATGCGGTGGTCTGCGGAGAGAGCGATTTTCATGCGGGAGCGAATCACGATGTCGTCGCTATCAGGTAGTACTATCGGGTCGCGGGAGATGCCGCCAATGGCAAGTATCGCCGCTTCCGGCGGGTTGATTATCGCGAGGAACTCGTCTACGCCCATCATACCAAGG
>JAPLCR010000617.1:16419-20319 GCA_026392135.1 Armatimonadota bacterium | reverse complement strand
TGAACGTGCCGCCCGAATACTCCTCCGGCTTGAGTTGACCATTTCGCGCCTTATTGATAAGCGCTTTTGCCTCATTTGATATGTCGCGAAGCGGTTTGGTTTCGCAGTTTCGCACGACAGGGATGATTAAGCCCTCGTCAATAGCGACAGCGATACCAATATGCGCCTCCGCATAACGATAGACTGTCCCCTGCGCCGTCCAAGTAGAGTTGGCTTCGGGAACTTTTTTGAGGGCTACCGCGCACGCTTTTACAATAACATCGTTGACGGTGATTTTGCCGTCCGCGCTGTCTGCATTCAGGTTTTTGATAAGTTTCAGCACCCTATCCATCTCAATCAACATCGTCACGTAGAAGTGAGGTATGCCCTGTTTGCTTTGGAGGGTGCGCCGCGCTATCGCTTCGCGCATTTTGCTCGGCTTAAAGGTTTCGCCCGCGCCTGAAGGCGTTCCACCCACTGATGCCATAGGCGCAGGGGCGACAGGCTTGGCGGGAGGCGCGGAGACCTGCTTTGCTTTGAACTCCGCGACATCTTTTGCGACAATGCGAGTAGCGCCTTCGCCCGTTCCTACGAGTTGAGCAAGGTCTATACCAAACTCCTTCGCCATGCGTTTGGCGAGAGGAGAGGCTTTCACACGCCCGCCTTCCGCCTTCAACAAGTTTGGCGTAGGAGCGGCAACCACGATAGCCGCCGCCTCGGTAGCGGGAGCGGCGGTTGCCTCATGCGTTCCGTTGGTCGCGCCTACCGCAGAGGCTTCACCAATGACGGCAATTGCCGCCCCGACAGGAACCGTTTGCCCTACCTGCACGAGGATTTTCGTCATCTTCCCCGTCTCGTAAGCCGATATTTCGACGTTGGCTTTATCGGTCTCCACCTCCGCAATTGGCTCACCGGAGGTTACTTGATCCCCCTCCTTCTTGAGCCATACGTTGATAGTTCCCTCTTCCATTCCATCGCCCATCTTGGGCATGAAGATCTCTGCCATTCAAAATCACCCCTTCTTAGGATAGCGCACGTCGCGCCGCCGCTACAATGTCATGTTCCGTCGGAATTGCGGCGCGTTCCAGATTTTTTGCGTAGGGCATGGGAACATCCGCGCCCGCAACACGCTGGATGGGCGCGTCCATTTCGTCAAAAGCCTGCTCGTAGATACGTGTCGCCAGTTCGGCGGCAAAACCTGCGTTGCGCCACTCCTCTTGAATCACCACTGCGCGGTGCGTCTTGCGAATGGAAGCCACAACAGTATCCATATCTAGCGGAACGAGGGTTCGGAGGTCGATGACTTCCGCCGAGATACCGTCCTTCTCAAGGATTTCCGCCGCCTTCAGACTCATCGCAACGCCCCTCGAATAGGCGATGAGCGAGATGTCTTTGCCTTCGCGCCGCACTGCCGCCACACCAAAGGGAACGGTGAAGTCGGGGTCTTCCGACACTTCGCCAGAGGAGCCGTACAGCCCCGCGTGTTCCATAAAGATGACAGGGTTGTTATCGCGAATAGCGGTCTTGAGCAGTCCTTTCGCATCTTCGGGTGTAGCGGGCATAGCCACTTTGAAGCCGGGAGTGTGGGCGAACCACGCTTCAAGGCTGTGTGAGTGTTGTGCCGATAGTTGCGTGCCGACACCTGCGGGACCGCGAAAGACGACGGGACACTTGATGCGCCCGCCCGACATATAGGTAATTTTCGCCGCATGGTTCACCAGTTGATCCATAGCGGACATAGCGAACGACCACGTCATAAACTCAGCGACAGGGCGTAAGCCTACCATTGCGGCTCCCGTCGCCATTCCTGCGATGCCAATCTCGCTAATAGGGGTATCTACCACGCGCTTATCGCCGAACTTGTTTAGCAAGCCCTCCGTCACGCGATACGTTCCTTGATACTGCCCCACCTCTTCCCCCATAATAAACACATTGGGGTCACGCTCCATCTCTTCCGTCATAGCGAGACGGAGAGCCTGTAGATAGCGCATTTTTGCCATTGTTAAATTTTCCTCGCTACTCTGAAAAAACGTGTTCGTAGAGACTGTCCAACGGGGGTTCAGGACTGGCTTCCGCAAAAACAATCGAGTCCTCCACCTCCAGCTTAGTCTCCGCCTCAATCGCCTCAATCTGCTCCTCGCTGATGTAACCGCGCTCTTTGAGGTCGCGGATAATCTGTAGAAGCGGGTCGCGTTGCCGCCACTTATCCACCTCTTCATCGGTGCGATAGAGCTTCTGCCCGCCAACATTGTCGTCGCCAATGCCATGCCCCACAAAGCGATAGCACTCCACATCCAAGAAATAGGCTTCGCCCGTCTCTCGAATATGCGCGAGGGCGCGATTCGCGGCTTCACGCATGGTGAGGACGTTCATGCCATCCACCACCTCGCCCGCGATGCCGTGCGCGTTCGCTTTCAAAATGAAGTCGGGCTGCCCCGTGGAACGCCCTAGAGCCGTTCCCATGGCGTAGCGGTTATTTTCGAGAATGTAGAGTACGGGAAGCTTAAACAGCCCTACCATGTTCAGCGACTCATGTACCCCGCCCTGATTCATGGCTCCATCTCCGAAGTAGCAGACGCAGACGTTATTAGTGCCGGTGTACTTGAGCGCGAAGCCCACGCCTACCGAAACGGGTATGGGACCTCCGACGATTCCGTCGCCCCCAAGAAAGCCGCGTTCAGGGTCTATAAGGTGCATAGAGCCGCCCTTGCCCAGAGCGCATCCCGTAGCCCGCCCCATCAGCTCCGCCATCACTTCGCGGGCGGAGGTTCCGCACGCAATGGCGTGGGCATGGTCGCGATAGGTGCATAACACTTTGTCGTGGGGTAGTTGAAGTTGGGGGATAATCCCCGCAACAAGGGCTTCTTGCCCATCATAACGATGAAGGTATCCGCCAATTTTTGCCTCGTGGAACTTTCGGTAGACCGACTCCTCGAAGCGGCGAATGCGTAGCATAAGGCGATACAAATCCAGCATTTCAGCGCGGGAAATGTCTTCCTCCGTAGGAGGTTTAACGATGGTGTCCGCCATGTTCTCATCCTCTCTTTATATTAGGAATACACCTTTTCGGCTCTGTTTGCCGAAGAAGGCGGGGGTTTCTGTGTCTTGCGGTAACGCCGGATAGCGGCGAACCAGACTATTATAGGAAGTTTGCGTCTCTTTGCGGAAGGGCTTTGAAAAGAATCTTTGCAAAAAACGCTATTTTCGCCCCAAAACGGGCTGTGGAAGGCGAGGAGATGGAGCCGCAGTACGCCCAGTTGGGCTGTTTCTCGGCTTTCGCCCCTCCTCCAATGCTCTTTCCAATACCAGTATAACCTCTTCAACCTGCTCCATCACCTTCGTACTCGTCAGCGGAATAATAACACCGTCCGCAGTAAAGCGATGCCCTTTGAAGGAGTAGGAGAGCAGGCGAATCGCTTCAGGGTTGAGGCGAGCTTGCGGTGCGAACCGAATACCAATACTGGTTCCCTCTGTTTTAATACTTGCAATACCCGCCTCCTTGCACCGCAATCGCAAACGCAATACTGCCAATGCCGTCCAGACCGACTTGGGAGGGTCGCCAAACCGATCTTCCAACTCTGCCAAAAGGTTTTCAATGTCCACCACTGAGCGCACACCGCTCATGCGTTTATAGAAGTAGATGCGCTCTGCTTCACCGGGAATATACTCGCTGGGGATATGCACAGAGATGGGCAAATCCACAGAAGGCAGTATATCCTCAACAACCTCTTCGCCTTTCAGCTCCTGCACGGCTTGCGCGAGGAGTTGGCAGTAGAGGTCAAAGCCTACGTTTACCATTGCGCCGTGCTGTTGCGCTCCAAGCAGATTGCCCATGCCGCGTATCTCAAGGTCTCGCATAGCGACTTTGAAGCCGCTGCCAAGTGCCGAGAACTCGCGCATAGCGGAGAGACGCGCCTCCGC
>JAPLCR010000617.1:0-16410 GCA_026392135.1 Armatimonadota bacterium | reverse complement strand
AGTTGCTTGTTTTTACGATAGTAGAGATAGGCGTAAGCCTGACGCGAGGAGCGCCCCACACGTCCCCGCAACTGATACAACTGCGACAGCCCCATGTGGTCAGAGTTATCAATAATTATCGTGTTCGCGTTCGAGACATCTAGCCCGTTCTCAATTATCGTAGTGCAGATAAGAATATCGTAAGTATGGTGATAGAACTCGTACATCACCTTCTCTAGTTCGTCCTCCGACATCTGCCCATGCCCCACCTGAATACGCGCATCGGGAACCAGTTGCTGAAGGTGCGAAGCGACGTGATAGATACTCTCCACGCGGTTATGAACGAAGTATATCTGCCCTTCGCGCTCTAGTTCGCGCAGTATCGCGTCGCGAACCATCTCGTCGTCGTACTCACGCACGTAGGTCAGCACGGGCATACGCCCCTCTGGGGGGTCTTCTATCACGCTCATATCGCGCAAGCCGGAGAGAGCCATCGAGAGGGTGCGCGGAATGGGAGTCGCGGAGAGGGTGAGAACATCCACCTGCGTTCGAAGCTGTTTCAGTCGCTCTTTGTGCTGAACCCCGAAGCGTTGCTCTTCGTCCACAATCACCAGTCCCAAATCCTTAAACTTTATATCTTTGGAGAGGAGGCGGTGCGTTCCCACAACTACGTCCACCGTTCCATCGCGTAACCCCCGCACTGTCTGTAACTGCTGTTGGCGAGTGCGGAAGCGGCTCATAAGCCCTACCTCAAGCGGGTAGGCGGCGAGGCGCTCGCTGAACGTGGTCTTATGTTGGGCGGCGAGAACTGTAGTCGGGCAGAGAACCGCGACCTGCTTTCCTGCGGCTACCACTTTGAAGGCGGCGCGGAGGGCGACCTCCGTCTTTCCAAAGCCGACATCCCCGCAGATAAGCCTATCCATCGGGCGGTCTTGCTCAAGGTCTCTCTTCACATCCAGAATGGCGCGGAGTTGGTCAGGGGTCTCCTCATACGGGAAAGCCTCCTCCATCTCCACCTGCCAAGGGGTGTCCTCTCCAAAACTGAGGCGCGTGGCGGCTTGTCGGGCGGCGTAGAGCTGAATGAGTTCGGCGGCTATCTCTTGCGCCTGCTCCTTGACTTTACGGGTGGCGCGTTGCCATTCGCTCCCCCCGATTTTGTTCAGAGAGGGGGAGTTCGCGTCTCCGCCGACGTAGCGCTGTACACGGTCAATCTGGTCGGCGGGAATGAAGAGTCTGTCTCCGCCCTGATACTCTATGAGGAGGTAGTCGCGCAGATTGCCCTCGCTATTACGCTTCACCAGTCCCCGATAGATTCCTATACCGTGATGAATATGCACTACGAAGTCGTTTTCGCGCAAGTCCAGCACGGAGGAGATAGCGATACCGCCAGCGACGCGCCTCCGCGCTACTACGGGGCGTGCACTCCCGAAGAGTTCTGCATCGGTAAGGAGGTAGAGGTGCAAATCTGTGAACGCGAAGCCGCTACGAAGTCGCCCTTCAATGACGTAAAGCCCCGGCTGATTGCCGATTTTGCTCCCTTTGGGCTGAACGGGCAGGTTGACTTCGGCGCATATTTCTCGGACGCGGTGGGGCTGGTCGGAGACGAGTACGACTCGGCACTCATTCGCAAGCCAAGTTCCCGCTTCGTCGGCGAGTTGGGGTAGTCGTCCACGATAGGAGTTCAGCGTTGCGGAGTGGAGGGATATCTGCGTATGCGCTTTGATTTCGGGTAGGGAGCGCCCCAACAGCGAGAAAAGGAGATTGGGAAACGCCTTTATCTGCGCGATGGAGGTTTCGTAGCCGCAGGTGATGGGCGTGAGATCGAGGGTTTCGCCGCGAGACCAGTGCCGTTCGCGCAGGGAGTGGCTGTCCGTTACGATTCGCTCCCAGTGTTCCTTCACCTGAAAGGGTTCGTCCCAAATTACGACGCTCTCTTTGGGCAGGTAGTCGAGGGCGCTTACGGGGTGCGGAACGAGGTACGGAAGATACTGCTCTAGCCCATTGAAGTAGGTCGCCTGCTCCAACCGCGCCACGTCTCCGCTCACTCTATCGGTCAGTCTATCAATCGCCTCACGCGCCTCTTTGCGGTTTTCACCCTG
This sequence comes from Armatimonadota bacterium, assembly GCA_026392135.1. Taxonomy (GTDB): domain Bacteria; phylum Armatimonadota; class Chthonomonadetes; order Chthonomonadales; family Chthonomonadaceae; genus CAIJLM01. The sequence goes on along the minus strand of JAPLCR010000617.1, from coordinate 14,332 downwards.
CGCCAACTCCTCTTTACGTTGCGCGAGGGTGGCTTTGATAGCGCGGACAGCGCGTTCGATTTTGTCGTGCGTAAGGCGGACTTCGCGGGCGGGTGCTATGTCTATAAAGGCGTGTCGCCCCACGCTTCTCTGCGTGGTGATGTCGAAGGGGCGTATGCTCTCTATCTCGTCGCCAAACAGTTCAATGCGGACAGGAGCCTCCGCTGTACTTGGGTAGACATCCAGTATTCCCCCGCGCCGACTGAATTCTCCGGGCTGCGTCACCGTGTTGGCAGGTTCATACCCCATATCTACGAGGCGGCGAACCACTTTTTCGAGTTCGATGGAGGTTCCGGCGGTGAGGGCGAACTGGTAGGGGAGGAGGTCTTGCGGGGGAGAGGTGCGCTGTAGCGCGGCTTCAAGGGTTCCGATAACGATGCAGGGTTCGTTTTGCGCGAGGAGATGGAGGGCGTTCATACGCTCGCCAATCACGCGAAAGTCTGTAATGTCGCCCTCAAGAAAGAGGCTCTGCCCAGCGGGTAGCACGGAGACGCGCTCGGCGGGAACGCCGTAGCGTAGAATGTCTTCCCACAGTTTCTGCGCCTGCTCTTGCTGATAGGTGAGAATGAGGAGGGGTTTTTGGAGCCTTTGGTAGAGGCGCGACAAAACAAACCCCTTCGCGGAGCCTACCACCCCCTCAATGAGAGTGTGGTGAGTCGCGCCAACGGATTTTAGGGCTGTTACGAGGTTATCGAGATGCGGTAAGCGGTCTACGAGAAGGGGTAGATCGTTTAGAATCATAGCGTCTGCCTTACGGGACGATAACCGAGACGTGAAAACGACGAAGCGGGAGCGCAAAGCGGACGCATCATCGCAAGAGTTCACGCGCACACTTCCTATATTATACCCCGCTTTTCTGTAATCGCGACTCTCATTTGTTCGTGGGTAGGAGTTCAGGGTTATGGGAGTAAAAACCGCGAAAACCGCGAAAAGGCGCGAAAAGGCGCGAAAAAAATGCACACCAGCCCTAAACTTAGTACCAATCGCACAAGCCCCCAAATCTCAAACCGCTAAGGCTCCTCTCCTTTGCGAAGGAGAGGTCGGGTGAGGTTATGTGAAAATTCCCGTAACCATGAACTCTCATGTTTCTCCGTCTGCCCACTGTCGGTCGATTTCCTCCAACACCTCTTGGGTAGACATATCGGGGCGGAGGAAGACCACGAAATCACCGCCTTCTGAAAATATAGCGCAATCCACTTCAGGGGGAAGCAGAGAACAGACCCAGAGCGCAAAAGTGACAAAGTCTTCTTCGCTTATGCTTGTCATGCTATAAGCGATAGATTTGCTGTCGTCTCCTTGCAGGTATGCCAGCCCTGTTCCGCTAGGGAAATCTATATCCCAACATATATCGGAAAAAGCGTCTGCGTTAAATCGAAGGTTGAGGCTTCCCCAACGCGCCTTTAGTTGGTCGCGAAACCACTCGACATCCAAAGTAAAGCCTTTGTTCGTTTCGCAGTCCCAAGCGATGAGGTAGTTCATTGTAGTCGCTCTCCATTTCTTGAAAACAAGATTTAACAGGTCTCTGTAAGTCTACTCAGCATAAGGTGAAGATTCAGGAAGCCTACTCTCTCGCCTGTCACAAAAAGAACGCCTGATAGTAGCCAGACAGAGGAAGGCATTGAAGTATAGGTAAAGTGAGCCTATGCCTTGCCAGAAACTTTTGCAGAGTGTACAATGTGAGCAGTAGCAACAACGGCGCGACCCGCGCTAGAGCCAGTCTCATTTTGCTAGACGAGGCTTTGAAGGAGAGTAGCACCTCAATAATATATCGGCGGGTAGCGCGGAGACACGCTCGGCGAAGCGGGAGCATAAAAAACGAACTTATGCCAGAGGTCTAATAGATGGGGCGGTTAAAGACAACGCCCGACAAGAGACGATTCAAGTTGTGCCTAGAGTAGACTCCTACTGCTCCCACTATACAAGGCATTGCCCAACCTAATAACCAACCCCCTTTTATGCAAGGAGCATTTTTGTAGTGAAATTAAAGCAGAAGCCCCCGCTGGCTTCGCACAAAACCCTGCCTTCCCCGCCTCCCCAATTTTTCATGTCGTTACGCGACCTCGCCTTCTGGTATCGGAGTGCTAAAGCCGATAGCTATCCCGACTCCAGCGCGAACACGGCGTTCAAGAGGGATTTGATAGGCTCTATAGCCAGTCCCCAGACCCCTGGGGATACCTCGTCCCGCACTTTCGATACCAGCGTCTCAAGTACGAAAAGAGTATGGCGATGTTGCCCGCCCGTCGTTACTCCTCCGTACTGGATGTCGGTTGTGGTTTGGGGGTCTTTACGCGAATGGTGGCTCCCCATTGCGATTCCGCCCTTGGCGTTGAACTCTCTTCCGTGGCGGTAGAGCAGGCTATGCGCCTTTCCGAGAACGTCCCCAACGTCGCCTTTGCACAGGGAGATATACTCCAGATAGACTCCGTATTAAGAGACGAGAATGCCTTCGACCTCATTCTTGTCGCCGACGTTCTCTACTACCTTGCGCTACTCTCTGATGAGGTTCTCACAACCGTGACTCGAAGCATAGTGCAACGGCTCCCTCCAGGGGGGCTTATCCTTTTGGTCAACCACTATTTTTTCGATTTAGATTCGCAATCACGCACCGTACGCCAAATCCACAATGCGATGGAGGCATCGCCCTCTTTGCAACTTGTGCGGGAACAACGCCATCCCTTCTTTCTTGCTAGTCTATACGAGAAGCGGGCTTAGGGTGAAAACGAGCTTCAGCCAAAATAGAGAAAATTGATATAATTCCCGCAAATAGGGCAACAGAGCCTATTTTTGATAGGATGTTGTGCCGAACTCACCCTAACGTAATAATCCCGCGGTTTTAAGCTGTTGAAGTAGCGGAGCGTTATAGTTATCAGGCTTGTATTCAGTCGCCCACGAGAAACAACTAACAGGATCCACTTCCATTCCCTTTTCCACCAATTCGATAAACTCAGGCGGAATCCAGCAGAGGATGCACGAGAGAGTGTGAGTACGACCATGCTTCAAAGGACGAGTTCCCTGTAGATACATAACCCATGTATCCCACGGCAGAATATCCGAATCGCCTATAAATTCTAGAGACTCAATTCTAGATGCGCCGCACCATAGACTGTCTTCGGGGGCAGAAATCAGCAAACGTCCGCCCGCCAAATCAGGCGGTATGACATCGGAGTAAGCGTTAGCCTCTCGTAGCAGGGCGGCTCGTTTCTCCGCCAGCGCGGAGACGACGGCTCGCTGCTCCTCCAGCGTTCCCCAGTCGTACTCGAAATAGCCCCATTTGTTAGGCTCGGTACGCAGGTTGGACGGGCGAAGGCTAGGAGTTCGTAAGCAGTCTTGAGGGTTATCTATAGATGCGTGTAGGCGGCACCATGCGATAGCCTCCGCAAGGCGGCGGCGTAACTCCATCCTATCGGGGGTAGTATCCATTTTTTGCCTTTCATGAATCACTGTAATCGAGGAGTAAGCACTCATCATACAACCGCCCCACCTCTCCCGCTATCGAGGACAGCGGCGCGAAGAGAATCCATCTACCGAGACAACCTGTCCCGTCGTCCTGCCCAGATGGAAATATCCCGATAACCGGGCGGCACGATAACAACAGACACACATTTTCAGCCAATGCAGATAAGGTTGGTTTGGCGAGAGCGGCTCCGCGTCTATTATGCTTTGCCTCCCCCCAATAGATACTTCAAGCAAACGTAAGGGAAGCACTCACTTTTCTGCTACAATAAGAGTACCTCTTTCAAACTTATGTTGCTCACATTACGCACGCAGTGAAGGCTTTACCCCCCTTCTCTCCCCAAAATGGGAGGGGAGGGGTTCATGCGTAGTGTTATTCAGGAAACCAGATGCCGCCGCTTTTTAGTTGTCAGTCCCTTAACAAATCCTTTTTCTCCCGTACCCTCTTCCGCAATATCAGCCTGACCCTTGAGGAGGGGGAACGAATAGGGCTTATTGGGCCCAACGGCTCCGGGAAATCTACGCTGATGAAAATCATCGTCGGAACCGAGAAGCCGGACAGCGGTAACGTTGCGCCGCGCCGCGGGATAAGAATGGAGTATGTTCCGCAGGAGGACGCTTTCCCAGCGGGTAGCACAGTAGCCGAGGTGCTGGATAAAGCACTCGAATCGACCTCTCTGGAGGCTTACGAGCGCGATATGGAAGTGAGTATTGTGCTGGCAAAATTTGGTTTTCAAGAGCCGCATCAGGTGGTAGATACCCTATCGGGCGGATGGCGCAAGCGATTGGCAATAGCCCGTGCCCTTATTCGAGAGCCAGAACTCCTCCTACTGGACGAGCCAACCAACCACCTAGATATTGAAGGCATTTTGTGGCTGGAACGCCTACTGGCAAGCGCGAACTATGCAGTACTGGTTATCAGCCACGACCGCTATTTCTTGGAGAGCGTAGCCACCCGCCTTGTCGAACTGAGTAGCACCTACCCAGACGGCTACCTGAGCGTAGATGGAACCTACTCCGACTTTCTTATTCGGAAAGAGGAGTTTTTGGCAGCGCAGAACCAACTGCAGCACACCCTCAATAAGCAAGCGGTACGCGAAGTAGCATGGTTAAGGCACGGTGCGCCGGCGCGAAGCACCAAATCAAAATACCGTATCGAGGCGGCAGGAAAACTCCTCGACGAACTTGCCAGCGTAACCTTCCGCAACAACCAAGGCAAAGCCGTTGATATTGACTTCTCTGCCACCCAACGCAAAGCCAACGAACTGCTTGTTGCGAAGGCAGTCAGCAAAGCTATGGGCGGACGCACTCTCTTCCGAGATTTGAATATCAGCCTTTCGCACAAAGACAGGCTCGGACTCATCGGCTCAAACGGAAGCGGAAAGACCACATTGTTGCGCCTTCTAACAGACGAGCTTCAACCCGATAGCGGCGTTATTCGACGGGCAGACAACCTGCGTGTGGTGCGCTTCGACCAGAACCGTGCTACTCTCGACAAAAAAGTATCCCTACGTCAAGCTCTCTCCCCCAATAGCGACTTTGTTCCGTTTCAGGGCGGCTCTATTCATGTAGCGGGCTGGGCAAGCAGGTTTCTATTTCGTTCAGAGCAGCTGGAACAGCCTGTAGGCGCACTTTCAGGAGGCGAGCAGGCACGAGTCTTAATAGCCCGCCTTATGCTGGAGCCTGCCGATGTGCTGATACTCGATGAACCGACCAACGACCTCGATATACCCTCACTAGAGATGCTTGAGGAGAGCCTATTAGAGTTCCCTGGGGCGGTTATCCTCGTGACACACGACCGCTATTTACTGGATAGAGTCTCCACCCAGTTGCTCGCGCTGGAAGAGGATGGCAAGACGGCATACTATGCAGAGTACGCCCAGTGGGAGGAGAAAAACGAACCCGTTAAAGAGGTTTTCTCACGCTCTAATCCCTATGCAAAGCCTATGCCTAAGCCCTCTGAAAAGAGTCTGCGCCGCCTCTCTACTGCTGAAAAACGGGAACTGGAGGGCATGGAGGAGACTATTCTTATGGCAGAGGGAGATGTAAAGGCACTCCAAGCACGTCTGCAAGACTCCGAAATCGTCTCTGACCACCTGCGTATGGAGATGATCTGGAAAGCGATACAGGGCGCAGAAGAGCGAGTCGCTGCACTCTATGTGCGGTGGGAGGAGCTGGAGGCACGAAAGTAGTACAGATGGTATTACGGCACTCATTCGTACTACTGCTTCTTCCTCTCTCCCTTATCGGGTGTCAGGAGAATAAGCCCTCAGCCGCCCCCACAAAGGAGGCTTCAACGACTCCCCCCGCCCCTCTTGCATCCTCCGTCCCCCTGCGCCCTCGCCTCTTCTTTGTCCTAGAGCGCGGAAACACAAACCGCAAAGAGATTGCCCTTACCTTCGATGATGGGCCCCACCCTGAGTTTACCCCCATGCTTCTGGATAGGCTAAAACACCTGAAGGTACACGCTACCTTCTTCATGGTGGGAGAGATGGTAAAAGAGGCACCGCAACTCGCGAAGCGGATTGTAGAGGAGGGGCATGAGGCAGGAAACCACTCGTTTTCTCACCCAAACCTAAAGACAGTATCCTCTGAAGAGATAGCAAAAGAGATAGAACAGGGCAGTGAGCAGATTCGTAAAGCGTGCGGGATAGACCCTCTTTTCTTTCGTCCGCCGGGTGGGAACTACAACGAGGTCGTTATGCAGGTACTTATACAAGCGGGTACGCCTCTTGCACTATGGACATACAACCCGAAAGATTTTGCCCGCCCCCCTGCCGACCAGATTGAGCGGGGTATCCTCCAAAACGCGCAGAATGGAATGATTGTACTGCTTCATAGCAGTATCATACAGACCTATGAAATCCTGCCCGACCTCGTTGCGAATCTACGTACACAGGGCTACACCTTCGTGACTCTCATTGAGATGGCACAACACTCCCCCGAATTGGCAGACCGTATCGCCCACGCCAAACAACTCAACTAACTCCCCGAAAAAGCGACACGCCCTCCCTGTACTATACAGGAAGAGCGTGTCGTGAGAGGTGCTTCACAAGTGGGGGCTAGATACTAACCCTTTTGAGAAACGCAGTGTTTAGTTGACACCTAGGTTGTAGAACTTGGTTCCCCAAGAGCCGTCTGGTTTGGCATACTGATTGACACCCCAAAAAGTCTTGCCGTCTACCGGGTCTACGTCCAGTGAAGTGTAGTCGCCCCAGCGGAAGCCGCTGTAAGGAACGGAGCTATTGAACAGAGATTTTGACTTTGATGCGAAGACTCCGCCCGCAAGCTTACCATTGATATAGATTGCAGGGTAGCCTACTGTGGCACTCCAGTTACTCCAGTTCGTAGAAGACCATGCCACTGCAATATCTCCTGCCGCATTGACTGCTACCTGTGAGTTGAAGTCATCGGAGATAGCGTTTGCGAACAGGTACTTCTGTAGTATCTTGGTATTCGCGGCAACATCAATGCCAATCACATTGATGGCAGGGAAAGATCCTAGCGCAATGCAGTGGGAGCCGTAGATAACGTTACCTACCTGCACAGTATTACCTGCAAAACGCCCATCCAGAGTGTCAATCACATCGGCAGTACCGGGCTGTCTTGCGTTGGTAGGCGGATAGTTCAGCGTTATCCCGACATCGACGTTGGGACCGTTTAATACAAAGGCATCGTAGGCGTGAGACGCATTATAGAGGGCATAAGTGCCTATAGTCCTACTACCCATATTAGGGTAGATGAGGTAGGCTACTGCACTCTGGTCTTGAACAACAGGAAGGGTTAGAGTTGCGCCCAAACCTTGCCAGATAGGAACACTAAAACCATAGCCGTTGTAGAGAAGTGCCTTTGCAACAGAGAAGAGGCTGGCTCCGCTAAAGTTGTTCCCGTTGAAAACGTTGGCATTAAACAGCACTGCATCCTGTGTAAGCCCGATTTTCTGGTAGTCCCAGAAGTCGTTGCTATGGAATGCAACATTGAGTCTGTACTGATAGTAGCTCCCTAGAGGGTTGGAGGTCGTAGAGACTGCAATGCAGAGTGCCATGTGGTCGGCATCTTCAGGGAATGCGGTTGCAGTGACAATCCAGCGTCCCCAAACAGAATCGTACTTTATATGCGGGTCGAAGAGAGGTTGAGTCGTATAGCCAAAGAACACGGAGAGAGGCTTAATGCTCTTGTTCGTACCGCCACGGGTAAACACGCCGACAGCGGCGTTGGTAACCTCCACATAGTAGGTGGGGCTGACTGCGCCGTTACAGTCGGAAGGAGACCACGTACCGCCAGAGTCGGCAGACTGGGCTTGGTTGAGACCTTCGTACAGTTTGATTTTGGTGGCAGCTAGAGGATTAATACCTCCCAGTGCCGTCTTGCCGCTACCCGCAGAGTTAGCAGGGGGGGTAGTTTTTAGCCTGTTGTAGAGGCTCATCGGGATAGTCGGGCGGAAGGGATTAGTGCGAACTTTTGTTCCTTCTGGGGCGACATCCGGTAGTGAAGAGAAGTCCATCACTCTTGCGGCACTCGATTCGAGTTTGCCGGTGGGCGGGATTTTGACGGCTTCCTTTTGTTGTGCGTTTACTCCAGAGGCAGTAACGCCAAACAAAAGGGCGGTCAAGGAGAAAAACGTTTTTCTACTGAGTTGCATTGAGCGCATTCCTTTTCTGAGATACAGAGGGGCGGTAGGAGGGTAAAGCATTTTCTGTAAGATACTTTCTCATTACAAGAAGGCTCTACACCTCTACAGAGAGAGCAGGTGGAGACCTGCCCACATTAGTAGTTACAATGCCATTATAACACCTCTCGCGAAAAACGCAATAGGAAAAGATGCTATTTTTTGAGAGAGAAGTCATATTTTTTTAGTAAGGGAACGACCATATTAGCGTATAGTACGCACACTCTCAGGCACTCCTTAGAGAGCGTATAATCCCTGAAATTTAGCCGATCTTTTCCGTTTCTGGTTCAGGGGATGCGAGTTAGAAGAGACTGTCATCACAGGATTTTGGAGAGAAATAAAACTCTTAGGAGGGGTTGACATTTATCCTATTATTGAATACAATATATAAGGATAAACAACTCTTTATATAGGTTCCAAAACGAATGGAGTACACCATGGAAGCACAGTATCATCAAGACACACTCGGTAGCCTTGTTGCCCAAAACCCGATACGCTCGCAAGTATTTGAAAAATGGGGGCTGGACTACTGTTGTGGAGGGCGACGCTCTCTGGAAGAGGCGTGTAGCGAAAAACGGCTAGATGTCGCCGCTATCACCCATGAGATTCGGCTCTGCGATAGGCGTGAGGTAGAGACCTCAGAAGCCGATTGGACGACCGTTCCTCTTTCACAGCTAGTAACTCACATTGTACAGACGCATCACGCCTATCTGTACGCTGAGCTATCCCCGCTTGCACAGCTACTAGAGAAGGTAGCAAGGGTACACGGAAAAGCACACCCAGAATTGAAGGAGCTTCAGGCTGTATTCACGGATTTTAAGGCGGAGGTCAACAGCCACCTTATTCAAGAAGAGACCCTCCTTTTTCCGCTCATACTTTCCGCTCATACAGGCACTGGAGGCACACGCTGGAAGCCCCCCTACAACGCTTCAGCCTTTAATAGAGAGCCTCCACTCTGAACACGACACCGTAGGGCAAGCTCTTTCCAAAATGCGTGAGATAACAGAGAACTACGCGGTTCCCGATTCTGCCTGTAACTCCTACCGTGCCCTCTTCAGCCGTCTGCTGATGTTGGAAAGTGACCTGCACCTGCACATACACAAGGAGAACAACATTCTGTTTCCACGTGTACAGAGCCAAACAACGTAAGAGCAACAGGGTATACTGCCATAAGCAACAGATTACTTGGTCGTGTCTACGACAACTACCATACTAGAAATGGAATCACCGATTGAGAAACCGAAGTGCCTTTACTCTCATTGAGCTACTTGTTGTTATCGCAATTATAGCGATACTCAGTGCGATACTCTTCCCTGTTTTCGCGCAAGCCCGCGCCAAAGCAAGGCAAGCAGTCTGTCTCTCTAATCAGAAGCAACTTAGCACCGCCGCCCTGATGTATGTGCAGGACTACGACGAGACTATGCCTAACGCACAGTGGATAGGCCCCGTTGCCTTTCCGCCCAACTGGTACTTTGGGCAGTCTGCTAGAGACCTACTAGAGCCGTATACCAAAAACAGAGGAATCTTCACCTGTCCGCAAGACACAGAGCTGGCTCCGCTAGCCTTGCCGCACGGGCAGGTTTTTGGTCTCTCTTATCAGTTTAACGGCAACCCGCTCGGTAATGGTAACAACATCATCAAGCGTATCTACCTACACGATAACAATGGGAAGCCAATGCAAGAGGCGGAAGGCACGGTTGCCCTCTCGTGGCAAGAGGTTGTAGGGAAGTCCAGCTACCCCATACATGGTGTTCCAATGTCTTTGGTGGAGAACCCAGTAAAAAACTGGATGTTTGCAGATGCCTGGCCCAGCCTACATGGTGGAGAAGAGACCTCTTATATGCGCGGAACCCGAAGCTACATGATGCTAAATGAGAACAAGCCGTTCCGACGCGCCTGTAACCTCGTTTTTGTAGATGGTCATGCGAAGTTCCATACCCAGACTGCCGCCGCATGGGATACCATTCCGTACTAATTCCGACAACGGAAGCTCATAGGTAGCACTTTTCCCATGAGCCTCTAGGAAATTGGAACGCACTACTCGGATGGGTTGGGGGTGGCACAGAGAGGGCGATTTGCGCCCGGTTCATTAAGAACTTCCGCAATAGTGGTCTCGCGGAAGCAGGTCTCTACCTGTTGGATGGTGTCATCAAGGCGACGATGAAGAGGGCAGAGGTTGGCTCCATGTGTGGTGATGCCTAGAGGGCAGACGAGGATACGCTTTAGAGGATCAACGGCTTGTACGACCTCGTAAACAGTTACCTCCTCTGGTGTGCGTATAAGCGTAAAGCCGCCATGTAGCCCCCTCTGGGCATGGATAAGCCCCGCTTTCCCTAACGACTGTAGCACTTTAGAGAGATAGGGCAACGGAACCATCGTCTGTGCGGCTATCTGATGAGAGGTTTGCGGAGTCTCCGTGTTAGATGCCAGATGCGCTATCGCTCGCAAGGCATACTCTGCGGTTTGTGAAATCATAGTTTTTCTTCTTTCAAGCCGATATAGAGATAATTATATCTTGACAGAGGGAATAGTTCAAGCCCAAAATAGAAATAAGGATAGAATAGTCTTTTATTACATTAATGTGGCGGATAGAGGAGGAGTAGCAATGCCTAGTAGTTATAAAAATAGAGAGGTCTGCTTATGGGCTGGACTCTCCGTACTTACCGCTCTCTTACCAGTTCTGGTAGTGGCAAAGGGACGCTTGCAGGACGATATGGAGCATGAAGCCATTCAGTACCTAAAAGCAGAACCCACAGACCCTATTATACAACTGCAAAAGGAGATCGACGCAGGGCGCGTGAAACTAGAGTTCGATAAGAAGAACGGCTATCTGCGCTCGGTACTAAAAAATTTGCATATCTCCACAACCTCGCAAGCACTCACCTTCGCGAAGACCAGTCTTCAAAGAGAGCGTATCAATCCGCGCCAACCCCGCGCACTCTATTTTAACGACCAAACCTACATCGGGTTTGTGCAGGACAGCCCACTCCTTGAAATCTCTAGCACCGACCCCCAGCTAGGCGGAACCTTCTACCTGCTTCCCCAAATGCCTGTTGCAAAGCCCAAATTTGTGCGTCAGAACTACGAATGCCTGCAGTGCCACAGTGGTTCGCTTACAAACGGGGTTTCGGGACATATTATGCGCTCGGTATACCCGCGCCTAGATGGACAGCCTGAGTTTCGCGCAGGAACCCACCTCACTTCCGACCAAAGCCCCTTTTCAGAGCGATGGGGAGGCTGGTTTGTTACCGGAAAGCATGGCTTCATGCGTCACCTAGGTAATGTTATGGCGACAGGTGATGGAGAGACCATTCTAATGGACAAAGAGGCAGGGGCAAATATTACCCAACTAAACAGTCTCGTAGACACATCGCCCTATCTGACCCCATATAGCGACATTGTAGCCCTTATGGTGCTGGGGCATCAGGTAAACCTTCATAACCTGATAACACGGGCGAACTGGCACACACGTATGGCGCTCCACTACGAAAAACAGCTCAACAAGGAGTTAGGTCGCCCAGAAGGAAGCCACCTCGACAGTACTCTAAGTAGAATTAAGAGTGTCTGCGAACCTCTGGTACAGGGGTTACTGTTTTCAAAAGCAGAGCCGTTACCCTGTGCAATAGCCGGAACCTCTGGGTATACCGAAGCCTTTTCAAAGCAGGGTGGGTATGATAAAAAAGGACGTAATCTCCGCGAATTCGACCTGAAAAAACGGCTTTTCAAGTACCCATGTAGTTACCTTATCTACTCCCCTGAGTTCTCAGCTCTCCCCCCAATGGCGAAGGAGTATACTTATCGCCGCCTGTGGCAGGTACTCTCTGGTACCGACAAGATCGCAGATTTTGCCTCTCTTTCGGAATCAGAGCGAACCTCCATACGCGAGATACTATGCGACACCAAGCCCGAATTTGTGCAGTATAAGCCTCAATAACGCCCTTTTAATGCCATTTGGGGGCTTTTTTAGGCTTTTGTGTACTCTGCTGTGACTACGGACGAAAAGCCCCCGCGCACATTGAAGTCGCCCTTCACCTGCATATAGCGTGGCTGACAAGCCTCCACGAAGTCGTCCAGAATGCGATTGATGACCGCTTCATAGAATATCCCCTGTTGTCGAAACGCAAAAAAATAGAGTTTTAGTGCCTTCAGTTCCAGACAAGTCTCATTGGGAATATAGTCAATAGTGACGGTTGCGAAGTCGGGCTGTCCGGTCTTAGGGCAGACGGACGTAAACTCCGGGCAGATATGCACTACACGATAGTCGCGCTCTGGGCGCGGGTTTGGAAATGTCTCCAGCAGAGCCAACTGCTCTTCTCTTGTTACCTCGCTATAGTTCATCGGGATTCCTTACCAATTTTTTTATTACGTAACTACTCACGCTCCGTTTTTGCGGAAAGTTTCCTGAAAACTGCCATTTTCCCGAACGAGAAAGTGGCATAAAACAAGAAACTTTTGTCAATATCCCAAAAGTTTCTTAAAAACCGCCATTTTCCCGAATGGGCAAACAGGCGTTTTCAGGAAAATACTTCGAAGAGGGAAGCGTGAGTAGTTACTTTATTACTCTTATTATACCCTCTCTTCTCTTTTCCGCAAGGTGGAGGCAGGGGTTCTAGCATAGCGTGTGTAACATAGGTAAGAGTGGTAGCGGGCATAGAAAATCGCTCAGCATTTTTCGAGAACAATCGTTTTTATGCCAAAATAGTAGAGGAATCGAAGGCAAACGTGTGGAAAAGAAAATGAAGGCAAATCTGCCAAGACGAATAACGGGGAGAAGATGACAATGGCGCAAATTTTTACCATGCCGCAGCTGGGTTCCACGATGGAGGAGGGAACCATTCTCAAGTGGCATAAACAAGAGGGAGACACCGTGAAGAGCGGAGAGATTCTTCTGGAGATAGAGACGGATAAAGCCTCTATGGAGGTGGAGTCGCCTGTGGATGGCGTGCTAAGGAAGGTGCTTGCAAAAGAGAACGACCTTCTTCCGATACGCCAACCTATCGCGATTCTTGGCTCTGCTGAGGAGTCTATAGACGCGCTTCTTATAGAGGCATTAGGAGGTGTTCCCGCAGAAGAGACACTCGCCCTCGCTCCAATAAGCGAAGCTACCCCCCCTGCCGTTCAAGCATCTCCCCCTGCGTCATCCACCTCTGTGAAGGTCTTTTTATCTCCTCGTGCCTCCCGCTTGGCAGAGGAGCATGGTGTTTCTCATGCGGAGTTATCGGGGCGCGGAACGGGCCCTCAAGGGCGCGTGATAGAGCGAGATGTGCTTGCCTATGCCGAGGCACGCAAAGCGCAACCTACCGAAAAAGCCTCACCCCGCGCTACCCCTCTGGCTGCGCGAGTCGCGGATGATTTGGGTGTAGATATTGGCGAACTGATGCTGGGGCTTCCGGGTAGCCGAGTGCGACGCGATGATGTGGTGCGCTACGCCGAAAGCCGCCAACCCGTTCCTGCGCCTCCCGTTACCCCTGCACAAGAGGATGTGACGATTCAACCTTTCGCAGGTATGCGCCGCCGTATCGCGGACAACGTAGCGAAGTCACGCTTCACTGCGCCCCATGTCACTCTTACCATTGAGGTAGATATGACGGCGACGGCGGAGTTCCGACAGCGAATTCTGCCTGAGGTTGAGAAGGTTTATGGCGTGCGTGTCTCATTTACAGATATTATTATCAAGGCGGTGGCACGGGCTTTGGACGAACATCCTATGATGAATTCGGCTCTTGTGGGTGAAGAGATACGCATCTACGCGCACAAGAATATCGGTGTTGCGGTGGCGTTGGAGGTGGGGCTAGTCGTCCCCGTTCTCAAGCGGGCTGAAGAGAAGTCTATTGGTGCGATTGCTCAGGAGGCGAAACCGTTGATTGACAGGGTACGAGGCGGCAAGTTTACGCCCGACGACCTCGCTGGGGGAACCTTTACGATCACCAATCTGGGAACTTTTGGGATTGACAACTTTGACCCGATAATCGTACCGCCGCAAGCCGCTATTCTGGGTGTGTGCCGTATTGTGGATAAGCCCGTTGTGGTGAATAAGGCGATAGTGATTCGGAGCATGATGAATCTCTGCCTCTCCTTCGACCATCGTATTGTGGATGGTGCCCCTGCGGCGCGTTTCTTGCAACGCCTGAAAGAGTTGCTTGAAAACCCTCTGCTGATTCTGATATAGTT
>JAPLCR010000477.1 GCA_026392135.1 Armatimonadota bacterium | reverse complement strand
GTATATGTGAGGTAAGTTTTACCCGTATTATTCTCGCCGCAGATAACCGTAAGGTCATTCACCTCTAAGGTTCCGCAGTCCAATGCGCCGAGATTGGTAAACTCTAGTTTCAAGGTTGTCTCTCCCACATCAGACATTTGCCCTACGATTTGAGGATTTTGCGGAGCATGGGGTTGCTCTCAAGCCCCTCTAGCACTTTGCCCGTACCTAAAACAACGCATGAGAGTGGGTCTTCGGCGATATGCACGGGCATTCCGGTCTCCCGCATAATCAGAAGATCTAGCCCCTCCAGTAGTGCCCCGCCCCCTGCCAGTAAGATACCCCGCTCATAAAGGTCTGCCGCAAGTTCGGGCGGAGTGCTTTCAAGGGTGACTTTCACCGCTTCCACAATGGCGTTAATCGGCTCTTGTATCGCTTCACGGATCTCACCGCTCGATATGGTGGCTCTACGAGGCAACCCACTGATGAGGTCGCGCCCACGCACATCCATTGTCCTCTCATTACTAGAAGGATAGGCGGAGCCTACCTCTATCTTCGCCTCCTCTGCCGTGCGGTCTCCAATATAGAGGTTATAGGTTCTACGAATGTAGTTGATAATGGCTTCGTCAATTTCGTCTCCTGCAACGCGAATGGAGCGTGCCGTCACGATGTCGCCCAAAGAGATGACAGCAACCTCCGTCGTCCCGCCGCCAATATCTACAATCATGCACCCTGTCGGCTCGGAGATAGGCATACCCGCACCAATCGCCGCCGCCATCGGCTCTTCAATCACATACGCCTCTTTCGCACCTGCCTTTTTGGATGCTTCCTTTACGGCTCGTTTCTCCACCTCTGTTACACCGGAGGGAATACCGATAACTACCATCGGAGCGGTAAACATGGAGCGGCGGTGTACCTTCTCGATGAAATAGCGTATCATCTTCTCGGTCAGTTCAAAGTCTGCTATAACCCCGTCCTTCAGAGGACGTGTTGCGATGATGGAGCCGGGAGTTCGCCCTAGCATACGCTTCGCCTCTTCGCCTACCGCCAAGGGGCGTTTTGTATCTCTATCTATGGCAACAACAGAGGGCTCTCGTAATAAAACCCCTCGACCACGTACATAGACGAGAGTATTGGCAGTCCCTAAGTCAATTCCCATATCACGAGAGAACCGACCTAGCAATCCGCGCAAAAGATTCATGGTTTCGGGGGTCTCCTAAATTTGTTTGTATTAACGTATCTCATTATATCATAATTATTCCTATCAAGGATAGAGGTATTCTGACCGATTAAAGCCCAACACAAACCACGAAGGGTCTATTCTATGGTAAAGATAGTTATTCCGACACAAACGTTTACCGTCCTCTATCAGGGCATGATAGAGGACGGTACTTCTAATAAGATATAGGCTTCAGCACAACTAGCGGAACTCCTCTATTTGAGGAGGGCAGCCTCTACCTCCAGCTCTGAAGAATCTTTTTCGTCTCATCGCGGTGATGAGATTCATCCATGAGAAAGTTCTCCGCCTGTACTCGAATCCCAACTTCACCTACCTCATCAGCAAGGCGGATAATGTTGGCATAGGCGGTAACTGCCTCTATTTCTGCCGCCACCACATTCTCCAAAAGCTGTTTTGCGTCGGTAGAGTGCGGCACTGGTTTGGCTGTTGTAGTCGGGGTTCCGCCTAGTGCAGAAACCTTGTCTGCAAGGTATTGAGCGTGTAGAGTCTCCTCTGCAATCTCTCTGGTGAAAAAGCCTGAAAGTTCAGGGCGATGCGGACCCACCACCACTGCAGCGTAGTGGATATACATAATTACCGCCTGATACTCTGCGGATAGCTGGTCGTTCATTGCCTCTATTAGGGGTTGTAAATCACTCAAAATTTGTGTCTCCTCATAGTACTAACACTCGTTCGCACTATAGCGATACCGTTCTCTATCCTACCGTTTTCATAGAGAAGTAGTTCCCTAAGGAGTACCACAAAGCAAAAAGCCTTGAGCGATAGTAGCCTGAGACACCCCGCCCCTGTAAGGCACAAGAGCTATGGATAGGAGGGATAGAAACCGCCTCCTAATATGCTATACTCAAAGAAGTATATACACATCTTTTGAGATGAATCAAGACCCGTTTTGTTGGGAGATTTACTATATCATGGCAGGCGAACAGACCTCAACCCCTTACTTATCCTCTGTAGCAACGTCCTCTACGGTACCGACTGCCGTTGTTGCAGAGCCGCCCATGCCTGACCTTCTCTCACACTCTCTGATGATTTCCAAACCTGATTCCATAGAAGTAGAAGAGGCGTTTCAGCGACTACTCGCGCCCGCCCCTGAGGAGCAAACTCAAATGTCCCCTATCGGTGAATTTTCTGCCGACATCGTTGTTATCGGCTCTGGCCCTGGTGGCTATGTCTCCGCTATTCGCGCCGCTCAACTTGGAGCGAGAACTGTCTGCATCGAGAAAGAGGCGAGCGAATGGGGCGGAACCTGCCTCAACTGGGGCTGTATTCCCACCAAAGCCCTTATCGCCAGCGTGGAGCGCCTGCATCAGGTGAAGACCTCCGACGCGATGGGAGTTCTGATTGACGGAACCATTGGCTTTAATTTTGATAAGATGATGGAGCGCAAAGGCAAAATCGTTACGACGCTACGCGGGGGTATTCAGGCTCTGCTGAAGAGTAACCACGTGCGCTCCGTGATTGGTACAGCGAAAATCGTAGACAAAAACACCGTCGAAGTGACCTTTTCTGACGGTAAAACCGAGAAAATCACCACTAAAAACATCATTATCGCAACGGGTTCCGTCCCCATCGTTCCGCCCATTCCGGGCTTGGCGCGAAACCCTGCGGACAAGCGCGGCGAGAGTAGCAACGGCATCTGGACAAGCGATGAGGCGGTGTACTCTAAAACCTGCCCCAAAAGCATGGTGATTATTGGGACGGGCGCGGTGGGCTTGGAATTCGCGTAC
>JAPLCR010000271.1 GCA_026392135.1 Armatimonadota bacterium | reverse complement strand
GCATGGGCTGAGGAGTTCCTCCGTTGTAGTTTTGTCACTTTAACGGTACTCCATAAGCCCTACTTTTTGTTACGAAACCCCGATTTTTTGGCGAAGGTATTGCTATTTAGGAAGCCTTTTCATGTCGCGAATACCTCTAGATTTTTTCTCCGCCCCTCGAAAATCTCCTCTTTTGCTAAGGGCAAGGAGGGAGCAATTACCCCATCTGCATAGAGGAGTTACTAACTCCGCTTTATCTGATCGCAGAGCCATTGCGCCTTGCTTACGGCACGCCTTGCGGTGTCCGCCCATCCGCCAAAAGTCGTACTGGTCTCAGTCAGGCGATAGTCCGCGGTTCGTCGGTAGCCCCTTAGTTCAGAATATTCGCGCTTCACTAATCCGGGTAACCTCGTCCTCCTTAACGCTTCCCACGTTAGCGTGTGGACATCGCTGTCTTCGCTCGTCATGCGATACTTATCCCGCGCCGTAAGGAAGACAAGATAGTAGACGCGACTAACGACGATGCGAAAGCGTATCTCGCAGGACTTCTCTTCGGCTACTCTGTATATTTCGTCTATCGCTTCCAACATTGCGGCGGACTGCGCTTCGGTCACTCCCTACCCCTCCCTGAAATGCTTACAAGGAAGCGGTCGGCGTCAAACGAAGCGTCTCGTGAGGTAAGCCAGTTCTCGAAGGGGTCGATAAAATGCGTGAGAAAGTCGTTGACGCGCTCTCCCTCTTCTATGTTCAGTCGAACTAAGAAGTAGATAACGTTCTCCTCTTCACGGAATTCACGCACCTCAATGCGCTGAACGCCTACGCCGAACTTACGCGCCTCCGCGTGGCACAGTTCCGCTAGGTTCTCAAGATTGCTCATCTCTTCGCGGGTTATCAGCACCCTGCAACTCTCCTCAATCGTCAGTTCGGCGGGGTTGAGAACGGCGACTTTTTGAGCGGAATACTTTGACATATCGTTTTCTCCTTTTCAGAAAGGGCGGGCGCGTCACGCTAAAATATCCTTGACGATATTGCCGTAGACATCGGTGAGGCGGTAGTTGCGCCCGCCGTAGAAGTAGGTCAGTTTCGTGTGGTCTATGCCCATGAGGTGCAGTATCGTCGCATGAAGGTCGTGAACGTGTACGCGGTTCTCTACGGAGTGCCAGCCGTAGTCGTCCGTCGCGCCGTAGACGAGACCGCTCTTCACGCCGCCGCCCGCCATCCACATCGTGAAGCCGAAGGGGTGGTGTTCGCGCCCGTTGCCGTTTTCGGCGGTGGGAGTGCGCCCGAACTCGCCGCCCCATATCACGAGCGTATCCTTGAGCATATCCCGCGCCTTGAGGTCTTTCAGCAGACCCGCGAGGGGCTTGTCGGTGGAGGCGCAGTTCGCGGGGAGCTCTTCGCGCAGTCCGCCGTGCTGGTCCCAGAGTTGGCAACTAGAGCGCTTGCTAGTCGCGGTGTGGTAGACCTGTACCATCCGCACGCCGCGCTCCACCAGTCGCCGCGCCATAAGGCACTGCGTTCCGAACGTCTCCGTCACCTTGTCGTCCATGCCGTACAGTTTTTTCGTTTCAGCGGATTCGCTCCCGGTATCGAAGGCTTCGGGGGCTTCCACCTGCATACGGTAGGCGAGTTCAAAGCTAGAGATACGCGCCGCGAGTTGATTGTCCTCCTGCCTCTGCTTGAGGTGGATTTCGTTGAGTTGGCGGAGAGTATCCAGTTGCTTGCGCTGGCGTTCGCGTGAAATCTGAGCGTTGTGCAGGTTCGCAATCGGGTTCTTGAGGTCGTTGACGAGCGTGCCTTGATAGACGGCGGGCAGAAAACTCGAACTCCACAGAGGAGCGCCCTGCGCGGGCTGGGAGGGGCTTATCACCATGAAGCCGGGCAGATTCTGGTTCTCTGTGCCTAGCCCGTAGGTAAGCCACGAGCCGAGACTAGGGCGCGAAAACGCCTGCTCTCCCGTGTTCATCTGTAGGCACGCGCCGTTGTGGTTGATGTTGTCCGCGACCATCGAGCGGATGATGCACATATCGTCTACGCACGTTGCGAGGTGCGGAAACAGTTCGCTCACCTCCGCGCCCGACTGCCCGTGCTTGCTGAACTTGAAGGGCGAACCGAAGAGAGCGCCTGTCTTGGTGCGCTCTAGTTTCGGCTTCTCGAAGGGAAGGGGCTTGCCGTTATCGCGGGCGAGGAGCGGCTTGGGGTCGAAGGTGTCTACGTGCGAGGGACCGCCCGACATGAAGAGGAAAATAACGCGCTTGGCTTTGGGCAGGAACATGGGCGCTCTCGGCGCGAGAGGCTGGGCGGGGTTTATCGCTTGCGCCTGCCCCTCCTCCGAGAAGAGACTCGCCAGCGCGAGCATTCCGAAGCCGGTTCCGCACTGCTGAAACATCTCCCGCCGCGATGAGTAGGCGGGGGGAAGGTTGTGTAAGGGGTGATTCTGTTTCATGATGTTGTACGCTCCGATACTGAGTTTTGCTTGTCTTGTTGAGTTTGACATTGGCGCGGGCGAAAAGGGTACAGGTTGTTTTAACGTGTCAGGGTTTGGGTTGAGTCCAACTCTTCTACAAGGTCTTCCCGTCCGATGGAGAGCCATAACTTTCGCGCCTCGCTAAGATGCTTCTCTCGCTCTGCTTCAGGAAAGACAACCTCTGCCAGCCTTTTATGAGTCCATCCCATAGAGAACGGTTCAGGGATACGTGTGTAAAGCTCTAAAGCCTGTTCATACCTCTCTTTTGCCGCGGCATGGTCGGAACGACGAAGAGCGATGTCTCCCAGACTCCGGATGCAGTTCGCCTCTCCCTGCACAGAGCCTACCTGCTTGTAGAGCGGAAGAGCCTGTTCATATCTCTCTTTTGCCGCGGCATGGTCGGAACGAGCCAGAGCGATGTCTCCCAGACTCATGATGCAGTTCGCCTCTCCCTGCACAGAGCCTACCTGCTTGTAGAGCGGAAGAGCCTGTTCATACCTCTCTTTTGCCGCGGCATGGTTGGAACGAGCCAGAGCGATGTCTCCCAGACTCCGGATGCAGTTCGCCTCTCCCTGCACATCGCCTACCTGCTTGTAGAGCGGAAGAGCCTGTTCATACCTCTCTTTTGCCGCGGCATGGTCGGAACGACGAAGAGCGATGTCTCCCAGACTAAAGATGCAGTTCGCCTCTCCCTGCACATCGCCTACCTGCTTGTAGAGTTCTAACGCCTTTTCGACAAGCGGTTTGGCTTCACTAACACGATACTTCTCATAGTGCACTTGGGCAAGATTGAGGAGGGATTTAGCTCTGTTCAAATCTGTGACAACATCAGGAAAGAGAATATCGCCAAGTTTCAAATAGTCGCCATACAGCGGGGAGGCATCGACAGAGTATTTGGGGTTACCGACTAGAATCGCCTCCTGCATAGCCAACGAGGGTTCGATATGCAGAACGCTGATGTCTTTTACGTTCAGCGTATCCTCCAGTTGGTACGCCTTTTCGTTCAGTTGCGTTCGCATCTCTTCAAGAAGGTCAGGCTCTTCGGGGGAGTTTTCGGGGTGGAAGGGGATTCGAGAGAGGACGGGAACGGTCTGAGTACGCTTGCCGTCGGGAAGATAACTCGGAGAGCGTTGGATAGCGCGGAGGACTTCGCGAGTTCCCTCGATGTTCTCCCTGTTGTTAATAAAAATGCAGACCAGCGCGTCCGGCAGAACCGTTGTAACCACGCCTCCGACTTCGGTGATACCCGTTCGTGAATCTATGAACAGGTAGTCCGGCTGAAACTCCAACTCTTCCGCGATACGCCGCTGCAGTTCCAGAAAGAGGTGAAAGCCGTAGCCCTCATAGAGCATATCGCGCCAATCCAGTTCGGAGAGCCTCTCCCAGTACCTGACCGTCTGAATATCTCCCGCCGGCACGATATGGATGGAGCCGCCCGATTCGTGGGTCTGCGCTTCCAGTAGCATCTCGCTCATCTCAGGGAGGGTTTCGTCTCGCTTGAACTGATGGAAGAAGTCTACAACCCCTACGCTTACCTTGCTTGTCACCTTCTCATAGTCGAACTTGTAGTGCAGACCGGGCGCTTCAAGGTCGCAGTCCAGCAGTACCAGTTTTTTGCCGCGAGACATGAGGCGCTAGGTTCACCATGAGTAGGGTGCGCCCCACCCCGCCCTTATACGAGTAGAAGGTGACGGTCTTCACTACGCGGCTATCCTCGAACCTACGGGAAGCGAGAAACGCCTCTTCTTTGCTGGTTCCGCCGCCGCCGCTACCTTCTGAAAAATAGCAGGCATACGCTTGAACTCCGCTATATCCTTATCTAGCAGTTGTTTGGGCGCGTTTTGTTGCGTTGTACACTCTTCTAGTAGGCGACAACACTTCCGATAAAGGTCGTCGCACTTTCGCAGGTTCTCGTTTGCAAGAATGTCTTGCAGGATGCGTTGAAGTTTATCCCACCGCTTGCGAGGCATCATCTCGGTCTCGATTTTGATTAACAACCGCTCTAATGTGTCGGGTTCCGCCCTTCGCAAACTCTCGCTGGCTCTGCGGTCTACCGCTTCACGAGGAGGCAAGGGACTCGCTTCCGACCACTTCGCTTTCAGGTGCGCGATGAGTTCGCTAATGCCCTCAAACTGTTCGTTCGTTTGCTTGAAGCCGTGCAGGGTGATGGCGCGTCCCAACGCCTCGCATCCTACCTCTATGGAAGCCTGACCGCGATAGGGAGGGCGAAGCATGAACATCCTATCGCCCTCTGTATAGACGGCGTATCCGTCCTCATACGCGGCGGCGCAAAGTTTAAGCATCTTTGATACCCTTTATCATAGGGAGACCTCTCTCCGCTATAATCTCGCTAATTTTTTGGAATGCAGTCACCATTTGCGCTGTCTCCGCGTCGGTCTCCTCGAAAATCGCATACTCCTCATCATCCAAGAGGCGTAACTCTTGTTCCGTGTCCTCATACCGCTTTTTATTCTCTTGAGGCAAGCGAATCTCCTCTATATACGAGATGGCGACTTCGCCCGTTCCGTTCTCGAAGATGGCTTCAATGTAGTCCTGTTTGTCCTCTTTTCCATCGTTGCAGAGGCAATTCGCCCAAAGGCTCCTGTCTGCGCTCAGGGCTACAGCGCGATGTTTATGCACCGCGAGATACTGTTTTGTATCGTGGCAAGCGCAACCGACGCTCAGGCTCTCCTCGTCCACCTCGTTAGAGTTGGACACAAAGCGTACCAAACTATCTCCTTCGAGGTAGCCTGTGCGATAGTCGTTGTGCAGGTCTCTCTTCCAGATGATGCAGTAATCGCCATAGTGAAGCGCCCCCGCGTTCCCGATATTCAGAGAGGCGTAAAGAAACGCCGTTCCTGCCTCGAAGTGGCTATCAAATGCGACACGCTTCGCGAACCACTTGTCTTTCAGTTTTTCATGGAGGATGTCCTCAACGCTTTTGCCAAGTCTTCCGCTCTCGCGTTCTGCAAATCGGTGAACATTGAGATAGATTCTCTCCTGTAGAATATTGAACAGATGGGAGGGGGTTCGGTTGATAGACAAACGCCCCCGTTCGCGAACGTCCTCCAGAAAAGGCTCCGCTTTCGCCCTGTCCTCGGCGGAAAAGCCGCTCTCATACTGTGCTTTCAGGCGTTGACCGTTATCTGAACATACCGTAAAGAGATTCATGCCCCCTCCTCTACCCCATCACGATATTCACCAGCTTGCCCGGAACCGAAATCACCTTACGCACCTGCTTCGTCTGCATCTCCGCCTGCACCTTCTCGCACGCCAGAGCCAGCCGCTCAATCTCCGCCGTCTCCGTGCCCGGCGCAACCTGTAGGCGGTCGCGCAGTTTGCCGTTCACCTGCACTACAATAAGGATACTCTCCTCAGCGGCGGCTTCGGGGTCGAACTGCGGAAAAGGAACTCGGAAGGTGAAGCCCTCTTTGCCCAGCAGTTCCCAAAACTCATCTGCAAGGTGCGGCGCGATAGGCGCAAGTATCAGCGTCAGCGTCTCCAAAATCTCCGAAACCAGCGTCGTCTGTTCGGGAGTAGGGGTCTGGTTGCCCAGTGTATTACGGAACGCCGATAACTCGTTGGTGAACTCCATCAGCGCGGCTACCCCCGTATTAAACTTGAACTCCTCGATGTCGCCGCCCACCTTCCGAATCGTCTGGTGCAGTTTACGGCGTAGTTTGCGCTCCGCGTCGCTAGTTGCAGCAGAGCCGTTGCGCCAGTCCGCCACGTAGTGCGGACGTAGTTCTGTCCACATTCGCCATACGCGATTAACAAAGCGGTGCGCCCCCTCAATTCCCTTATCCGCCCACAGCACAGTCTCCTCAAACGGCGCGACAAACAGACTATAGAGCCGCAAAGTATCCGCTCCAAGCCGCTCCGCTATCTCATCAGGAGTGACCACGTTCCCCATACTCTTGCTCATCTTCACCCATTTCCAAATCCACTGGTCTTCAGGAACCGTCGCCTTCTCTTCCGGCTTCAAAACCTTCCAGTCTTCCAAAGGCTCGTTAGTATCCACTTCTTCGCCGTCGCCGTCTTCGTCTTTGGTCACTCTGCGTCCAGCGGTATAGGCGAGTAGCATCCCCTGATTTCTCAGTCTCTGGAAAGGCTCATCAAACGGAACCAACCCCGCGTCGTGCATCACCTTCGTCCAGAAACGGGCGTAGAGCAGATGCATTACCGCGTGTTCCGCGCCGCCCACATAGAGGTCGACGGGAAGCCAGTAGTTCGCAAGTTCCGGGTCGAAGGGGCGTTCCGAGTTGTTCGGGTCGGCGAAGCGCAAGAAGTACCACGACGAGCAGGCGAAGCCGCCCATCGTGTCGGTTTCGCGCTTCGCAGGAGCGTTACACTGCGGGCAGGTCGTGTTCACAAATTCAGGGATACCCGCCAGAGGCGACTCACCCGTTCCGGTAGGCTGATACTTCTCCACATCGGGAAGCAGAACAGGAAGTTGGTCTTCCGGCACAGGCACAATCCCGCAGGCAGGACAGTGTACCATCGGGATAGGTGCTCCCCAGTAGCGTTGCCGTGAGATAAGCCAATCGCGCAATCGAAAGTT
>JAPLCR010000008.1 GCA_026392135.1 Armatimonadota bacterium | reverse complement strand
TCTGCAAGGCTTCGATAACTGCCCAGACAGCCTCGAAGCCCTGCTCATAGATAAGTTGGAACTCTTCACGGGTTAGCATAATTCTATTCTCGGAGACTTTATACTCAAACCCTACTCGCTTTCATAGGGTGAGTAGTTACCTCATTTTACCTTATTTGTGGAGAGAGAAAAGTGTGAAGCGTTTACCTGTTGAATCAAAGGAGCAGGTAGTTTGGGAGGAGTATTGCTACCATATTGGGGATAGCTGATCGCACTCTGCGGGGTTGAGTAGGCTCTCCCCCTCTACGTTTGGGAATGAAGAGAGAAGAGAGCCTGTGTGAATATGGATTCGTTAAGGCTCTTTGGTAGCCTCTTTGTTAGCGGCAAACTTGTGCAGTCTTCCGAACTGACTCCACTCTGATACGATGACATTGCCTTGTTTGTCAATCACGACCCCGTGAGCGGAGTTGATAATTCCATCCGTCCACTGCGCTTGTGGCAGACCGTAGTTTGCGCGTTGTGATTCGTTTGGATTGTCGCCCAGGTAGGCTACGATGCTGTTGTCTTTTCCAAGCACGGTAACGCGCCCCTGTAGCTCCGCGACAGCGACATAGTCGCCTGAGACGTGTGCAGCAGCGGGCATACGTAGGTTGCGCTGTAGAATCTTCACCAGATTTCCGTCGGTGTCCCACTGCTCAACGCGCCCACTTTCGCGGTTGCAGACGATAAGGCGAGGTTTTTTATAGCGGGTATCTACTGCTAGTCCGTGACAACGGTTAAATTTGCCATCTTCGGCTGGCATTGCGCCCTGCCCACCGAAGGACTTAATGTACTTACGGTTGCGGTCGTATTTATGAATGTAGTTCTTGCCGTAGCCGTCTGCTACAAATATCGTGCCGTCTGCGAGTGCGACGATGTTGGTAGGGTTGAACTCCTCTGCCTTGGTGTAGATGCCGGACTCTTGCGGATAGCTCATCGTCCATGCGGTGGTTCCATCTATCTTTATTTTGATGACTTCGTGGAAGTTGGGGCGTGCCGCATAGAGATATTCGCCGTCTTTTTCGCGCTGTAGATGCAGACCATGTATTTGTGTAGGACCTAAGTGCCGTAGGTATGTTCCGTTTGGTGAGAATACAAGAATTCCGCGTTGAGAGTCGGTACTGACATAGATGTTTCCAGCGCGGTCAACTGCCGCGCCACCATGCGCGGGCCCTACCAGTTGGTTGTCTGGCTGAGCGGTGAAGTAGTTAGGAACGTTAGTGTACGTTCTCTCGTGCTGGGGTAGCCCCAACAGAGAAGCGATGACGCAGACGATGAATAGAGAGACCATCGGGTTGCGATTGAAAGACATGAGAGTCACCTCGACATAGAGTTTTGTTGCGCCCCCTTTGGCTTAACTGTAGTGGGGGCAGTTTTCGATTTGATGTTGCGTATAGTACCCGATTTAGGGGGCGGATACGGTAACTTCGGGCAAAACAGTAGAGAGTGCGAAAGAGAGTTACCAGCAAAAGCAAGGGGAGTGTCCCTTGAGTTATCAGGCAGTAAAGGATGGAGCTCTCCTACCGCTATTACAAGTTGAAAAGACACGGTCGTGCGAATTGCGTGACTAAGCTATCGGCTTCGTGCCACAAGATTGCCTCGCCTTCACTAAGGAGCGGGTTACGGCAAGGGCTTGGATGGGGCTTAGGTTCAAAATGTAGAGGATATTTCGGCACGGAGGGCTGTCACTCCTCCTCACCGAGAGGAACTTGATGAAGATTACAAACTCCCAGTGAGGCTTTTTGGTCAGAGGAGAGCCGCTTCTTGTGGGTGTCGGGGCAGTACTTGGTGGCGATGCGCCCCGAATCTGTACAGATACGAGCAGAAGTCATCTGTGTACTACTGTTCTTCGCGGGTATGGCGACATGATTTGGGGCGAGGCTGTCAGCAGTATGAATGCGACTTCGGATTAAGGTAGTCTCTTTATCGGTACGCTCTGGGTCGGGGTTATCTGGATTCTGTTCCGTTCCGGGGTCTTTACCCTTCTCCGTAGCCGGAGGGGTCACTTCGGGTGGTGCGCCTTCCGGTACGTTCATACGCGGGTCTTGCGGGTCTAGGCTATCGTCTGTTTCTCTGGGGGTAGTTTCCATCGCGTCTGGGTCTGTCGTCGGTTTAGGCTTACTGTCCTTTTTTGTCTTCTTCTTGACCTTTTTATCAGGGTCAAGGGCTATCTTCTGGTCAGCCTGCTCCTGTGTGACGGTTACGCCAGGGATATTGACTTTTGTGCGCCTCTGTTCAGGAACGGCTTGAATCATATAGTCGTGCCACATCGGAGCGCAGAGGTGACCGCCCGTCGCGCCGGGCATCTCGTTATATGTGATTTTGCCGTTACGTTTCTGCTCACTAGCCACCCATATTACGGTTGTGAGTTCTGGAGTATATCCTGCGAACCATGCGTCTCGGTTATCGCTGGTGGTTCCTGTCTTGCCTCTCGCGCCCTCCACCACGCCGATATCTTCGTACCCTCGCGCACGGGTTCCGGTTCCCGATTCGACAACGGCTTGGAGTGCCTTGTCCATCTGTTCGACGGTGGACTGTTTGAGTATAGGTTCGGTGATACTCGGCAGGTTCTCTAGCACGATGTCTCCATTGGAGTCGGTGACTCGGACGATAGACATGGGGAGAAAGCGCCTACCGCCTGTTGGGAAGACCGAATAGGCAGAGGCAAGGTCAATGGGGCGCACCGCGGCGGCTCCGAGCGCGATTGGCAAGTAGGGGGCTATGTCGGTGGTAATACCCATTTTGTGGGCAATAGCGATAACAGCGTTTATGCCGACCTTTTTTGCGACTTGAACCGCGATTGTGTTTTTAGACCACTGTATCGCGCTAAGGCAGGAGATACGCCCATAACTGTACTTGCCGTCGTAGTTCTTGACGAAGTGTTCGGGGTCATTGGGGTAGGCGATAGGCTCATCTGCAAAGGTGGTGCTGAGATCCGTTTCGCCGCGCTCGAAGGCGGCAGTATAGTCGAACACTTTGAAGGTGGAGCCGGGTTGCCGTCTGCCTTGTGTTACTGCATTGAACTGGTCTACATAGAAGTTGCGTCCGCCCACCATTGCGCGGATATAGCCGGACTGGTTGTCTATACTTACAAGCGCACCTTTGTTCGCGCCAACTCTTTCCGATTTATCTAGCCCTTTTCGGATAATCTCATCGCCCAATTTCTGCATTTTGTAGTTGAGGGTCGTCTCAATTTTCAGCCCTGAGTAGAGATAGTCGGAGCCAAACTGCTTCGTGAGTTGCTTGAGCACGTAGTTGACGAAGTAGGGGGCTTTGAAGTCTGCGTGTATCTGTTTTGGGGCTGCTATAAACTTGGTGAGGTCTTGTTTGGCGTTGGAGAACTGCTTGTCGGTGATGTATTTGTACTCAAGCATCTTGGCGAGTACGTCGTCACGCCTGTCCATTGCGATTTTGCGCTGTTCAGTTCGGGCATAGTCGGAGGGGCGTTGTGCGAGACCCGCAAGGAGCGCGGCTTGCCCCACGCTGAGGTCTTTGGCAGATTTTCCAAAGAAGACGTGCGCCGCCGCATCTACACCATACGCGCCCCGCCCGTAGTAGATATTGTTGAGGTAGTGAAGAAGTATCTGGTCTTTACTGTATATCTGCTCAAGGCGAAGCGCAATAAAGGCTTCCTTTATCTTGCGCTCGAACTTCTTCTCTTTAGTTACGCCGAACTGTTTTAGGTTTCGCACTAACTGCTGGGTGAGGGTACTGCCCCCTTGCGCCGCCGCTCGTCCACTGCTGATGTTCACCCACACCGCACGTAGAGTTCCTTTGTAATCAATACCTGAGTGCTGGTAGAAGCGGTGGTCTTCGATGGCAAGGGTTGCGTCTTTGACGTAGGGCGGTAGCTCTTTCAGCGATTTGATGGGTTGCCGGTTCTCCACGCGGAGTCTGCCGAGCAGCTCGCCGTCTTGCGAATAGATTTCGGTGGCGTTGGGGGGCTTTATGTCATTGACCACGACTTCGAGGCTGGGAAGGTCTTTGGTGAACCGCCAGAAGATCGCGACGAACGCGACGAGAAGTATCGCGACTACGGAGAGGAACGCAAGTAGACACGCGGCGGCAATCGTCTTCCAGCGTTTGCGTGTTCCGGTTCCACGACGCTTTGCGAGAGGGGTGTTCTTACCTAATCTGGTGATACCACTTGCCATAAGCTCATTATAAAATGTAATCAGCAATTTGTCAAGGTTTGGCGGTATAAACGGGTGTCTACTGCCTCCTCAAGCTCCTCTCCAAGAACGGCGCGGGGCAAAATACACTGTATTCAAAGGCTTTTGCGTTGCCCAAAAGTGACCAGAGGGCGGAAACCGTGAGTGGTCGCACCAAAGCCTTCCTTCGTATGGGAAGAGGCATATTTAGAGGTGCTAGGCGCATAAAAACACTGTTTTTACGAAAATACGAAAAATATTTTCAAAAAAAGCTAAAAAAACCTCAAAATTGACGGTGGATTGACGCTCTCTTGACGGTAGCTTGACGGTAGGTCTGTATAATATCCCCATAGATTGCCGTAACGCCCCTGCTCCACCCGCGTTGCTCACACTCTATTCTTTCCACTTTTCTCAACTGTTTCCCACATTCTCTACTGGAGAAGGAGTATTCGCACCATGAGACGTTCTCGTTTCTTCTGTCTTGGAGTTCTGCTCGTACTGGGCGCATTAGGCGTTCCATTCGCGAGCGTACAGGCGCAAAATGCCAACGGCGACCTCCCCCCGATGTACTGGTATAGCCGCCACGACCCGGTAGGTATCGGGCAAGGCGTTGAAATATCGACGCAAGGTATGGGCGCGCGCAACAACCCTTTCGATCTAGATGCCGCAATGGCGGCAGGGCAGATAGTGCGCGGCGCTCCCCAAACTGTCTTTGAGAGTCATGACTTTTCGAGGACGGAAAATGTTCTGAGCAGTCTTAAAGTGAACGTGTTCGCCGAACTAATGACCGCTACCTACAGCGGTAATGTCTCGTTTAACTATAGCAAACTTGATTCAATACCTTCGCCAACGGATGGCTTGAAATCTCATCTGGCGGGGTAGTTTTTGGTGTTGTTCCTCTTGTTTTCGGCTCTTGTCGTAGCCTCATTCTGAGGTCATAGCGGCGTGTTTTTGGCTAGAATGGATGCAACCGA
>JAPLCR010000554.1 GCA_026392135.1 Armatimonadota bacterium | reverse complement strand
TCCTACTCGTTTCATAGGGTGAGTAGTTACGAAGTATTTTTTAATACCCGCGAAGAGTTCTGCCGTTTTGAAGTCTCCTACCACAACTACAACGGCATTATTGGGCGCGTAGTAGGTTTTGAAGTAGGTTTTTGCATCGCTTAGGGTGATAGCATCGAGGTCTTTCATAAACCCAATGGTGTCCCAGTGGTAGGGGTGCGCCACAAACGCATGGTTCACCAACTGCTCGTACATGGAGCCGGGTATAGAGTTGTCGGTGTTGACTCGCCTCTCCTCTTTCACAATACCGCGCTCTTGCTCTATGTTCGCCTTGTCGAGTTTGAGGGCGCGCATTCTGTCGGCTTCGAGCTGAAGTACGATATCGAGGGTGGGTGAGGAGAACTCTTCAAAGTACTCGGTGGTGTCGGAGGTGGTGAAGGCGTTCGATTCGCCTCCTCCCGCCTCTATGATGTGGTCGAACTCTTTGGGTTTATAGCGTGCGGAGCCGTTGAACATCATGTGTTCAAAGAGGTGGGATAGTCCGGTAATACCCGGTCTGGCGATGGATGGGACGGTGTGGTCTTCCAGTGCGAGTACGACTAGCCCATTTTTGAGTTGGAGGCGTTGAATATTGAGGCTGGGCAGTTTCTGGGCACCGAGGGCGTTGCAGATTAGTATGCCTAACGCTACTAGCACCCACAACGAGGCTTTGTGCAGATGTTTCAAAGGATGCTCCTTCTTTGTGTAAGAGATATTAAAGCAGAACTTGAGCGCTTTTGGGTTAAGGTCTCTTTTTTAGAAGCTCCTGCACGACACCTTCTAGCCAGCCGGGTCTATAGCCACTGATGGAGGCGTGTTTGTTGCCGTTTTGGTCGAAGACATACATAGCAGGCAGCCCTGTTACCTCAAATGCCTCCAGCAACCCCTTAACATCCAAGGACATTACTGTAGGGTAGTGAACGCTTTTGCGGAGTATCTTGTACTGAGCGCGTGCCTCTTCTTTATCTACGGATATTCCTGCAACTATCACGCCTTTGTCTTTGTACTTTAGATAGACTTCGTCGATTTCGGGCATACTCATTCTACAGGGTCCACACCACGTAGCCCAAAAATCTAGGATAACAATTTTCCCCTTTAGCTCTGAAAGAGGTACGGGGGTTTGGTCGTTTACCACCGGTACAACGATGTTCGGGGCATCGGCGGGCTTTTGGGCAGCCTCTTTGACTTGAGGGTTGCCTACGTCTTTCATACGAGTGGGTATAGTAAAAACGCTATAGAGGGAGACCAGTACTACCGCAACCAGTAGGCTCGCCATAAGGCGTGCGCGAAGATAGGGAGACATTTTTCCTCCTGATAAGGAACGTTAAAAGTGTTGATTAGAAGCAGAGAGAGTCGGGCAAAGGAGAAGGGGATAGAGGATGCCGCCACTCGGACTTGAACCAAGGACACGGGGATTTTCAGTCCCCTGCTCTACCAACTGAGCTATGGCGGCACATCAAAGCATCTCTATTTTATCAGAGTACCCCCCTTTTGTCAAGGTAGAGAAGCACAACTCCCTCTCTATTACGACAAATTTCACCGTCTTTGCGCCCGAAACCTCATTTTTAAGAGAGATTCTTAGCGGCGCAGTAGCCCTCGTGCCAATCCTGCAATGGGTAGCTCTTGCACTGTGAGGCTACGCGCCAGCCCTGCCTCTTTCAGCAGGTACTCTGCCGCTCTATAGCCGCTACGTACTGCTGACTCCATTGTGGAGGGCCATCCTGTATCCGTCCACTCCCCCGCCACGAATAGGTTGGGGACGGGGCTTCTTTGGGAGGGGCGCAGCGCGTCTACTCCGGGCGCAGGAACGAGCGTCCCTTTGGGCCAGCGCACGACCTGCGAACGGACAACATTCGCTTCGCGTGCGGTGGGTAGGGCGGCGCGAACATCTGCTAACACGATACGGAGCAGCTCCTCTTTTGGAGTTTTTGCGAAACGATGCGATGCGCTTATCACCATACTGAGGTAGGTTCCTGCGCCTTGCGGGAGACTCCACGTTTTCGTTTTGTTGAATATCCACTCGGTTTCGCGGTCTAGGAGAGCAAGAGCGGGGGGGCACTCGATGGGGCGGTCAAACCAGATGTGTACGCCTGCAAGGGGCGATAGCTCCATCTTCTTGAGGTTCTCGAAGTAGGGAACTCCTTCTGTGAGGTGAGCGGGCAGGATTTTGAGGAGTAGGTCGAACTGTAATGCGCTCACGTAGTAGTCGGCAGTGACGACGGCTCCGTTTTGAAGCGTAATACTTGCTATGTGATTCCCTTCAACCTCTACGCTATCCACAATGGTACGTGTGAAGGCTCTGCTTTCTCGCTTTTCAAGGTAGGCGAGCGTCGGTTCGGTGTAGAGCGAACCTAGCGGGACTTTGGGCACGCCGAAGTGAAAGGCGCGTGGGTGGCAGAGAAAGCCTTCGACAAATATCTTGAAAGCGTAGGCGCACGCAGTTCGCTCCAACTCTTCATTACACGCGCTAATGAGAATGGGTCGCCAGAAGCGTTGTATGGCACGGGGAGTCTGTCCATGCCGTTGAAACCATGCGGCTATGGTCTCTTGGTGGTGTTCGGGGCGTTTTCCGGCGCGTAGCATGGCTATCATTGCGTTTGCTATGCCGATTTTATCTCGTAGCCCTAGCGATTTGAAGGCTAGGAAGGAGAGAGAGGTGTGGAGAGGCGCGGGTAGCCCGCATCCCTTGATTTCTGAGTAGTTGCCCTCGCTATCCAGAAAAGCGAGAACGTCGTGGTAGTCTATCTGGTCTTGTACGCCAAGTTTTTCGAGAAGGTCGGTGAGATAGGTGCAGCAGCGCATCGTTCCGTGCTGACACTCGTCTAGCCGTTCGCCTGTCTGGGGGTCTATGTAGGAGGAGGCGCGTCCGCCTAGCAGGGGGCGCTTCTCATAGAGTGTTACGCCGAAACCAGCATCCGCCAGTGGGAGAGCCGTCGCAATTCCCGCCACGCCACCCCCGATAATCGCCACTGACTTTTTACTCATAGTACGGCAGTCCGCTCTCCAATTTCTACTACTTTCTCCCCTCTGAAATATGCGCGAGAATAAACTCTACCAACGGCGTGGGGTCGTCTAGTCCGTGCGGATGGTGTTTGAAACCGGGCTTGACGATAACTTTGATAGAGCCGCCGAGTTTTTCGTAACGCTCTCTTATTTTTACGGTGTTCTCGGAATAGGGAACCACCTCATCTGCATCGCCGGCAAGGTGAATAATAGGAACGCGGGCGCGGGCGAGAGGCGCGAGGTTATCTACAGGGCTCTTTTTGTACGCTAACGCCTCTGCTTCTGAGGCGAATCCGTAGTCCTGTTGTAGTTTCTTCCAGTCTCCAGGACTGCCAGGTCCTTGACCTTTGCCGCCGGGCCAGCTTTTGAAATCGCAGACGGGGTTGTCTCCGTAGAGAACCGAGACCTTTGTGGGGTTGGCGGAAGCCCAGTTATAGATGTACAGCCCACCTCGCGATAGCCCCTCTAACACGGGCTTTGCGGATAGCCCAAATCGGCGGGTTAGGTCTTTGTAAAATGCGTCCCAGTGTCTCATTGCAGAGGGTGCGCCGAAGGTGTTTCCGACTTCAATATAGGTGAGGTGAAAACCCTTTTCCAGAAGTGCTAGGTCTAATTCGGGTCTATGGTCGAAGAACTCCGCCCGCCATATCCAAGGCAAACCCGCCGCCGCTTTGCGGGGCGCAACGACAATCGCCCTACAGCCGTCCACTGTCAACTCGTACCGCGAAAAGCCGTGATAGTCCGTAACGTCGCCGCCGAATTGGGGCGGTAAGAACTGGGCTAAGCTTCTGATCTGTTTTTCCATCTCCGCCGATTTTGTGAGTGCTTCTGGTATGAGAAGCCCTTTTGCCATTCCTGGACGCAGATGCTTAATGTCGGAGAGCCAAGAGTCGGTTAGCAGTCGTTGACGTTCGTGGATAAGCGCGTTGAACTGAGTGATAGGCTCTTCTTGCCGATAGTTCGGGTCTGAGAGTCCGGGCAGTAGATCCTCCGGTGCGCCCCACGCTTTTAGTAATTCGTGTGCTATGAGTCTGTGCCCCAGAATATTGATGTGAACTCCGTCCCCTGCGAGAGCGAAGTCCGGCGCAGTTTTGCGTCTCTCCTTCACGTAGGCGTTGATGGGGGTGTGAATGTCTATCACATTATAGAGGCGGGGTTCCAACCAACCTTGCGCTCTTTCGGAGATTAGCCACTCGGAGTACTGACCAAGCACCGTGTCGTAGCCTTCATACGGGCGACCAGAAGGGTATTCGGGGCTTCCTACAGGTAGGGTATCGCGCTGAATGGGGTGTGAGTCGAAGGGGGGTGGTGTCATTATCCAGAGCCTAGCACCGTAACGGAGTACCTTCGCTCGTAATCGCTGAATGCCCTCTTGATACTTTACAAAACGCCCTGTGTTGAAAGGGTGGTAGATGCCGTCGTTCATTCCATAGCAGGCGACAACGAGATCGGGCTTTACTTTTTCTAGTGCGCGGTCTAGTCGTTCGTGTAGGTCGGGGCGCGGAAATGCCCCGCCTGCGTGGTTTGGCTCTGTGAGCCCTGAGAGTGTTTCGCTAGGTAGCCCGACATTGATGAGTTCGTAGTTGCGGTCGGGGAGGTGCGTGTGTAGGTAGGAATCCACAATCTCCACATACCCGCCTGAATAGGTGATGCTATCACCCAGAAAGAGAATGCGCTTCACGCCGCGTAGGGTGCGAAGTAGCCCTTGCGTGTCTTTTTTCTCTACAGAGACAGGTGTTGTAAAGGCTATTGTCGTTGTATAGCACGAAAGTATCGTTAAGAGTAGAAGTGAGAGAGGCGTTCGCATAGCGCATTAAAACCTTCCTAAACCGTATCTGCATCCTTATAGGCAAGAATAAGCGGGAGTCTCACAGTTGGCTCTCTAGCATGGCTTCCAGTTCGGCAAGCGCTTCCAAATCTTTCGGGCGACCTACCGCCCGCTTCACGAAAATCAGGCGCTCTAGCCCCAAGCACTTGCACGTAAGGGACTTACTCTGGAATAAGTCTTCCAGTTGAAAACCAGAAGCCCTCACCCCCGTCCTTGAAAACCAGAAGCCCTCACCCCCGTCCCCTCTCCCAATTCTGGGCGAGGAGTGACTAGGGCGGAAGACGACTCCGTTGGGCGATAGTCTCCCTTTCCCTAGAGGTTTTGGAAGATTTTAACTAGAGAGAGTCCCTAACGCCAAATAGTTCCAGCGTAATGCAGTAGGGTAACAACTCCTCATATCCGCCCCCTGCGGTAATCTCGCCCAGCAGGTCAATTTCGCCCAATGTCGTAGTGAGGGTGAAGTTCAATCCGTTCCAGAGGGTTTGCGCGTCGAGGCGAAACGGCAACCCCGGCGGCATTCCACGCAGGTAGGGGCTATAGGGCGTGAGCGCGTTCACTAGATGCCCTATGTTTTCTTGACTGCGGCAGTACACGATGTCAAGGTCAAGGGTCAGCCTACTGGCTCCGTGCGCTGTCGCCGCCGCTCCGCCGACAATAATAGACTCCACCGCGTTATCGGCGAGGGTTTTCAAGAGAGCATGGAAGTCTATCACTGTTTTTTACGCGCTTCACGTCCTGCCCGTTGAAGCTCCTCCGCAAAGCGTTGCAACTCCATCAGGCGCTCGAAACGCTCCTGCACGGTGCGCTTCATGTTCTCTTCAATAAGCGTGAGGTCAAGGTCTTTTTTGTACGCCTCTATCACAGGGTTGAGCGGAAACGGAAACTCTTTTTTTGCCATGTTGGTTTCGCCTTCGATTCCACTGGATGTCATGCCTAGCGTGGCGAAACGACGATACGGCGGTTAGGCTCTTCTCCTTCGCTAAAGGTGCGAATATCGGGATCTTCCATGAGTATCGTGTGGATGATACGTCGCTCGTGGGGGGGTAGCGGCTCCATCTCTGCCTCTTGGTTATGCTCTTTGACGGCTTTCGCCATCTCTAAAGCGCGTTCCGTGAGTGTTTCGATGCGGCGCTCTCGATAACCTCCCGCGTCCAGAATAACGCGCACATCTCCACGTGTTCGGCGTGCAACAATCGTATTACTGAGTAGCTGAAGCGCGTCTAGCGAGGCTCCGAGCCGACCATAGGTAGAGCGCATATCGTCGCCCATTATCTCGATATTCAGATACGCGCCTTGAACGTCGCGCACTACTGGGTACGCGTTCTGCTCCATACAGTTGCAGATTCCCGTTAGCACTTCAACGGCAATCTGATGCTCAGGCTTGAGCGTAGCGACATCAATCCCCTTTTCTTCACTGCCCATCATTGAAACCTCCCTTGTCCGCTCTAAGCGTTCACGGCGGACTTTTCTGTAATAGGCGATTATTGGGCTTCCTCTACTGAAATTCCTCCCTGATTTCGAGACTCTCTGCCGCGCAGGGCAGTTTTAATCCATTCACGCCAAAGGATACGCTCGATAGACGCACTCTTTCAAAGCTTGACTACCTTGTTTTCTGGCTCTGAACTCTCCGCTCGCAGCAGTTCGCTGGGGTCATCGAATGTAGCGGTGGCAGGGCGCAACAAAACATCAGGCGGCTCTCTCCCATCGGAGGGGCGCAGGAGAGAGCCGTAATCTCTTAGTTCTCTGGCGCTCTCCTCCAATACAGGGAGGCACTCCTGCGCTTTTGCACGTACCGCCTTCTCCACAGGGTGTAATGCCACTCTTTCAGCCAAAATTCTAACAGTGGGCAGAGCACTTATAGCTCCAATTACAGGGAGAGAGTCTAAAATCGCAGATAAGAAGGCGGAATCATCAACAATGTTTCCATGTGCGAGCGCGTCGCAGAGTATCTTACGCTGTTTATGGGTGAGGGGAACAGAGGAGTCTAGTTTGGGAAGCAGGTGAGTTAGGAGGCGTATAGCCTCCTCGTACATGGTTCCGCTCGCCACGGGAAGCGCGTCTAATAGCACTCCAACACACCGCGTATCCTCTAGTTCAAAAAGACGCTGGAGAGGATTGGCACGCGGTTTTGGCAATAAGAGGCAGCCCAAAACGCCCAATGCTAAACTCAACCCTAAGCCTGCCACGCCTCCCTTTCGGGTACTTGCAAATGCGAAGAGCGCTGTGATGCCTGCGCCCCCCAAACAGAGGGTTGAGCATATCACGCAAAAACGTGTTTTTCGTAGTTCTCGGCGCAAATCCTCCAATGCCCCCTGTAAATTTCGCTCATGGGAGGAGTTCATCTGCCGAGAAGCTTTCCTATCATTTGAAACACGATAATATAGGCGTTGCCCCACGCCTCTTCGCGAAAAAAGGAGACTGGTCGGTCGGCATTCGCTACAAACGGGCGCAAAACCCATGCCAGTTGAATACCCGTAAAAGCGAATAGCACCCCCCAAGCTCGCAACAAAACACGGTGCCGCGCATCTTTCTCTATCAGAGGGCGATAGTGTCTCCGCAAAATGATCTGGCTCGCTCCCAACGCGATTCCAAATAACACGGCGTTGAAAAGCACGGTTGCGGTATGATTCACCATGTATAAGTTCCAGAACAGCGATAACGGAGCCAGCGACGCAAGGATTATCGTTAGCCCCGACTGCGCGGAGACTATGAGGCGAATCGCTTTAGGAAAGTCCTCTCGAAGCCCCATAAGGTTATTGAAGACGAAAAAACTCGGTAGGCTCAACGTAAAGGTGCATAGAAGCAGCAGTGGAACCTTTACGCCCGCAAAGACTACCTGAGCGATGCGCTCAGGGCGAATGCAGCTGAAACTTCCCATCGCCGCCCCATAACAAAACCCGAAAATCGAGATGGTCATCACCCATTGACGTAACAGAATCCCCACTGATTGCGTATCTCCGTCCACTCCTCGAAGTGCCGCTTCAGCCTGCATTAAGAACGCTTTCATGGCGAACCTCTTTTAGAATAGGTGGCGGAGCGCGTTAAGAATTCCCTCGAAGAAACTCGACCCGCGAACGCGGAACAGAGAGAAGTGACTATCAGGAGAGCCAAGGAACGGGCGTAGTATCCACGCCATCTGCCCTCCCACCAACGAGAACATAAACATCCAGATACGAAAGACATTCATCACCTCGCGATGGGTCGCCCTGCCTTGAGAAGCCTCTAAGGTTCCTATAGGGAGAGGCACTTCTCCTTGCAGTTCCACCGCCGCTTGGTCTAACTCTTCGCTCAAGAGCGAGGCTTCGCGCAAACGGTTCAGGGTGATAAGCATATAGCGTAGACCTATGATACCGGATATGGCGAACACCACAACATTAAAAACTAGCATGAAGCTATAGCTAGAGGTACTAGCAGAGAAAAAGGCAACAATGGGACCTAACGAGGCTAAAACGGTGACCATTATCGCAAGCGAAATCACAAGTAGACGTAGCACGGAGAGAAGGGAGAGGCGCGACCCTACCAGCGCATTAAACACATAGAGAGAGGGAAACGTGACGAGGAGAGTGAGGAAAAATAGAGCGGGAACCTTTATCACCGTGGCGAACGCGGCGAGATAGGCGGAGTGCCCGCCCCGAAAGACACTGTATGTCCCCATACACAAGCCGTAGACCATTGCCAGCACCACAATGATAACGGCGAGACCGCCCGTCGGCTGGTCTATCTCCCCTCGACGGAGGGCAGAGGGTTGAGTGGCTTCGCCCCGCAAGATACGGTCAAGATACTTAATCCAGTTCCACATGGAAACACGTCTCCTTTCGATGTAAGGTGATAACACCTCTGTGCTTTTCACGCCATTTCAACAGCGCGATGCAGTTCAGGGCACGATATGCTTTGAGGTACAAAGTACTTTGAAAACATTGTATCAGCCTTTAACACTCCTGTCAAGCCTTGTAAAGAAAAAAATGGCTCTCCAAAATCCTGTGATGACAGCTACGCCTATGTTTATGGACTTGTGCTTAACTTCGTAGACGGCTCTATGTCTTGTCGCCTTCTGCACTCTATCTAAACGTCAAATCCATCTGAAACTTACCTTTTGTAAAAAGTCTTACCGAACAAGAGAGGTGACAAGCCCCTCTCTGTCGAAATTGAGCGCAAATCCAGCCCCACTTTTGAGGATGAGGAGCGTTGTCTCTTATGCAGACGGAACCCGAAAGCGAAGTCATCACAAGCCGTCAGAGGCTAATTCTGCTGATAACAACGCTTGTAGCTGCGCTTTGGGGAGCGCGTTCCTGTTTTCCTCTGATAGCGGGGCGCACGCCCCATAGCGTGAAGTACGACCTCGACTGTATCTGGCTGATGACGGGCATTGAGCCTACGCAGAGTTTCGCGGGAACGTTGCGCTGGTGGACGGGGGCTTGGTGCTGTGACTTTGTGCCGTACTATCGCCCCACTACCTCGCTCCTCTTCTGGATGGAGTATCGGCTGTTTGGAGCGAACGGGTTGCAGGGCTTTACGCTCGTCCATCTATTCTCTCACCTCGTGATGGCGACGCTGTGCGCCCTCTTTCTCGCGGAACTCGTAGGCTGGCGGCGGGCTACCCTCGCCATGGCTCTATGGGGGCTACACCTTTCCCGCTATCTCGGCTTGGGCGACACCTCCTACACCTTCCCCGTTTGGAAAGATAGTTGCGATATCTGGTGCTGTATCTGCTATATTCTCGCTCTCTGGTCATTTCTGCGCTTTCTCCGCACGGATAACCGCCGCTACCTCTGGTCGTCGGTGTTCGCCTTCTTTGTCGCCCTAACATTTAAGGAGATGGCGTACACTCTGCCCCTTATGCTACTTCCGCTTTTATGGTATGAGAAGCGATTGCGGGAGCGTTACCTCAGCCTTGCGCCCTTTTTTGGCGTAGCGTTGTTCGCTCTCGCCTATCGGTTTTGGGCACTACAGGGACCCGGCTTTCGGAACGGCACAAACGGTGCTTGGCGGCACAGGACGATAGTAGACTTGTGCGGACCTCCCGGAATGTACATTGTGAACGGTAACTCCCTGCCTATCGCCTTCGTCCTACTGCTTACCGCGATAGTTCTGTCGCGAAGTAGAAAGCGTGTCGCGCTAGGGCTGGCGGTAGCCTCTGCGTTGGTATGGGGCTTCGCAAGCCTACAGACGGGTATTTCGATGGACGACCTGCTCTACCGCTTTCTTACGCCGCCTATGTGGACGGATACCTTCTATGCGGGCTTTTTCCTTTTACTTGTCTTCCAATTTCTAGCCAATCGGCGTAGAGAGCAGTGGCTTGGGTACGCTTGGGTGGTCGTCGCGCATATCCCTTTAATGGCGATGCCGGTTGGAGAGCATGGCTTCTACCTTGTTGCGATAGGCTGGTCTTTATGGTTGGGGGAGGCACTCTTGGCTACTCCCTCCTTATTCGGATTAACCCCCATCTGCTTCCCGAAACGGGAAGAGGCGGCTCTAAGCGGTAATGGGCATTAGGCAAACAGTCACTTTCACACGAACGCACTCTTCATGGAAAACTAAGGGATACTTGTGTCACTCGTACCATCACGGCTCACTACCGCCTTTCTAGGACTAGCTCTTCTTATGCAGATGACGGGTTGCCGTCGGTCAGAAAAGCCCACGCCTTCTGCGCCTGTCGCCGCTTCTCCCGCGCCTCTTACACAAGAGCCGCTTCCGCACGACCTCTCTCTTGCACAACGCCGCGAATCGCTTTTGCAGAGCCTTCGCAAGCGCGTTTTGGGGAGGTTGGAGGCGAAGGAGGATGTGGAGCGTGTTGTTCGGCAGGTGCGCCCGCTTATAGAGAGTGCCGTAAATCTTCCCGACGTTCAATCTACCTTACAACAGATGGCTGCGGAGGGAGGTATCTCTCTTGAGGAGCAAAAAAAGAGGTGGGCGGACTGGCAGGAGGCGGATGTCTTGCTTGAATCGGGGGGGAGGAGTGATGCGGTGTCTTCGGCGCAGGCGGTGGGTGTGGCACAGTGGCTTGCAGGAACCGCGCAAGGGGTGGGGCTAAAGGTGAATGTACAGGAGTCGCGCCGCTTGTCTGCCCTGATTACTGAGCGAAACTACCGGTGGGCTTGGGGCAAATTGGCAGGGCAACCTAGTAGCCCCTCTGTATCTACCCCGCAGAGAGCGGCGGAGGATCTTCCCGGACTGAAGGCGGAGTTGGAGTTGTTACGGGCGAAACGAAGGGAGGCGGACGAACGCTACGACCCTGCGAAAGCCCTCACAGCCCAGACTCGCTATCTTTTGAAGCTACATGGGCGTTACCCTTCACCGGAGTGGATTTTTCAGGCGTATCATGGCGGAGAGGGGGGTGTTGCGCGTACCCTTAAACTTTACGGGGGCAGACCTGGTTTTGAGAGCCTCTATTTTGACCTGACCCCTAAGACGAATTTGCCCGCGTTTCTTTACCTTTACGGGCGAAGCGACGATCACCGCTACTACTGGTGGAAAATCTGCGTTGCACACGAGGTACTCGACCTCTTTCGGCGTGATAGACAGGCGTTTCAAGCAGAGTGGGAGGGACTGCTTCCGGGACGCTCTAAGGCGGTGCTGTGGTATCCTACCGCGCATCGTGAGGCTCTGCTTACCTCTTTCAGCGTGAGGGAGGCAGTGCGAGCCGGAAGCCTAAAACCTATTCAACCTTCCGCTGATATTGTCTTTACTGGGGAGGTTGGAGAGGCTTTTCTGCGCCCCGAAGCAGGGGGGCTGCTGTACCTTCTTCTTCAAACTTACCGCGAATATGGGGGCGAATCACCTTTTCTGCTGACTGCCGCGGCTACTCCACAAGATCTTTTACTAGAGAGGCGTAAGGAGTTTGCCGCCAAACATCCGCCTAAGCCAAATCTGCATCCGCTTCCGCCCTCAAAACCTGTTTTTGTTCCTGCGGGAGACGTTGCCCCTGCCGACTTTGACTACCTCTCGACGGGGCTTGCTTTTCAGATAAAACCGCCCGTTAACACGACTAACCGCCGTACTTTGGACTATGCTTTGAGCGTTTTGAGCGACAAGAACCTGCTTTGGTACTACAAATCGCGGGAGACGAACACGCTGTTGGTGATTCCTAATCCGCGCTATCGGGACGCACTTTCAGCACTTTAGGGACTTACTCTGGAATAAGTCTTCCAGTTGAAAACCAGAAGCCCTCACCCCCGTCCCCTCTCCCAATTCTGGGCGAGGAGTGACTAGGGCGGAAGACGACTCCGTTGGGCGATAGTCTCCCTTTCCCTAGAGGTT
>JAPLCR010000377.1 GCA_026392135.1 Armatimonadota bacterium | reverse complement strand
GGGAGAAGACCTGTAAGAACGGAATTAAGGTCAAAAGAACGAAGGCGGGATGGGATGACAAATATCTTCGGAAAGTTATTGAGAGCTGTTCACATATTTAGATGCGTTTGCCCTGAGGAAGTCAGTCGCGCAATTTAGGAGGTGGAGGCTGCCAATTTTCTAATCGGGCAACTCCTCTATGGTTATTGACTTGTACTGCGCCTCCGATTTGCCGCCCCCATGTATCTGTAGCCCGATATACCCTTTTAGGGGAATTTTCGGATCGTTTTCGGTATAGTCTACGGTAAGTACTCCATTTAGCCACAACCTAAGGCGTTTGCCCTCACAGCGTATCAGGTAGTCGTTCCATCTATTTGGACGCAGAATCTGTGTCAGGAGTTCCGGCTCAGGTTGTGCAAGAGTGTGATTGCGCCGTGATTCGTCGTAGAGGCTTCCCCAGTACCCTTCTCCCATGTCTGCCTGAAATCCACTCATCTCGTAGGTAGGGTTTTGTAGACGCTGACTGCGTATTTGTACTCCTCCATTCAAAAAGCCCTCTTTACCTATCAACTTTACCTTGAGGCGTAGATCGAAGTTTTTGTACTCTTTAACGGTGGTCAGAAAGTCGTTGTGTGGAACCTTCTCGTTAAGAGAGCCTCCAATCAACGTGCCCGCCTCTACTCGCCATGTCTTATTGGTATCACCCGACCAGCCTTCAAAGGTCTTGCCATCGAAGAGGCTGACTCTGTTTTTTGATTTCGGAGGCGCAGTTGCCTGCCTGCTTGTGTCGCGCATTACGCCCGCCACAAAAAATTGAGGGTGCAGCTCCACTCGTATACGCCCTGATTGTACTGCAGGGTCTT
This sequence comes from Armatimonadota bacterium, assembly GCA_026392135.1. GTDB lineage: Bacteria > Armatimonadota > Chthonomonadetes > Chthonomonadales > Chthonomonadaceae > CAIJLM01. The sequence continues at coordinate 3,091 of JAPLCR010000377.1, read as the reverse complement.
TCGTGAGTTTTGCCTGAACCTGTGCTATGTCGGAGGAGCGAAACAGCAGAACTCCAAGTCGTTCTCCTGCATCCCCTAGCGTTCCTGATACCGCTAGGTCACCGCTCCGTTTTAGGCTTTTGAGAGAGTGCAGAAGGCGCGGCATAACATCCGCGTCGGAAGATTTCGGGAGAGGCTTCCAGTGTTCGCCCTTCATTACCACTCCAAAGGTGTGTTGTATCATGCGGAAGGGCATATCGGGCTTATGGATCGCCTCCATGTTGGCGGTACAGGGGAAGGACTGCACGTCCAGTATTCCGTTTTGAACAAAAGGGTCGGGAAGAAAACACTCCTTCACTGCTTCGGGCGTTGTGACGTTCAGAATCACGATACCGCGAATAAAACCGTTGTCGCCGAGAGGACCCGCTGTGAACGCAAGCCCTTTTTCGTAGAGCCTACCGAGATTGCCAACGTGGTCACTCTGCATCTTCTCTAGCGTAGCCTCTGGTATCTTCACGGATTGGCTACGGTTTGCCCCTTTCGTTAGGAAGACCCAATAGAGGTTCTGTGTCTCCGCGTGGGAGGCGGAGACAGTAAGAAAGAGAAGCAAGAGACCATACCCTAAAGTGAAGAGTCGTGTTGTTGAACGCATAGTATTCTCCGAATATCGATTTGTTAGGGTTGCCTACTCTTTCGTTCACGGATAACGGGTTCACCTACGCCGGGCGCGTTTAGTGCCTGCACATCTCTCGCCATCGTTGTTGCATAGACGATATTGCCGTCGTAGGCAGGGGAGGAGAGAACATTACCGGGACCTAGCTCATACCCCCAGAGCTTTTTGCCTGTGCGTGTGTCTAGCACAGAGACTTTACCTCGTACCCCAATAATCGCTAGTGAAGCACCATCCGGAGCCAGCCTCACTGAGGAGTCGTAGATACTCTGCTCCGTTTTGATATGCCACTTTATGGCGCGACTCATAACATCTACTGCATAGACATCTCCACCGTCTCCCAGACCCGCCAGATAGAGCGTTCCTTGGAAAACTGTTGGCGACGAGTAGCCGAAGGCTCCGCCGTCTTTTGGAGCACGCATTTTCCAGACTTCGTTGCCGTTTAGCGTGTCGAAGGCATGGAGATAGCCGTCATTGGAGCAGATGTAGATGCGCCCCTGCTCTAGTGTAGGCGATGCAGTGGCAGGTGCGTGGTAGAAGCTGAGCTGTCCTTGTGCGTTATAGCCCATCGGGGTTTTCCATACAACTGTTCCTGATTTCGCCGAAACGGCATAGAGGTAGTTGTCCCACCCTCCGAGATAGAAGTTCGTGCCGTCTGTGACAGCCCGTGATTGAAAGAAGCCCCCCGTAGGAACACTCCACGCGAGTTGCCCTGAATCGGCATGAACTCCTATAATTTTTTCAACGCCTCCCACGCAGATAACCTCATTGGCGATGGCAGGGGTCGCAACAAGCGGCTGCCCTGTATCGTACTTCCAGAGAAAGCGTCCGTTTACTGCCTCTAGTGCGTAGAGGTTTCCATCTGTAGAGGCGATGTAGAGCGTCCCGGACTGCACTATGGGGGAGCCGAGTATCTCTCCTTGCGTCTTGTAGGTCTACTTGATTTTGCCGCTTGTTTTATCTAGAGCATATACAGACTTGTCTGTACAGGAGACATAGACGTAGAGGTCTCCTACAATAGGGTCGGACTGAATAGCGTCTTTGAGGTCTACTGCCCAGCGTCTGTTCGGCTCGTCAAGTTCACGCTCTACCTCAAAAATCAGTTCGTCTTCGAGCGTTTCGTGATTACTGGTGATGATGCGAACTCCTGCCGTGTGTACGCCGATAGGAATGTTTTTAGTGGGAAATACTTCGCTCCAGATATCGCGACTGTTACGCTTGAGGGGTTTCCACGCCTCGCTGTCTATTCGATACTCTCCTGTTTCGCCCTCAGTGGTGTCTTGAAATGCTCGCGGTTCCAGTACGGCAGTAGGTCTGCGTCGGGTTAGAAAGGGGAGATTGGGGTCGTTCCAGGCGACGCGCAGTTGAGAGCGAGCGCGATTCCCTTTAACGGGGATACGCGCTACTATTTCGCCCTTTGGGCTCTCTTTTGAGAGGCGCTCTATTGTGACTAGGACGGGGGAGACGGTTACACGATGGTAGGAGCCTTGCGAAAGTTTTTTCGCCATGACTGCTGTGACTCCTCGCGTCGTCCACGTCAGGTCTTGAGACCCATGCCCCGTGAAGATGGCGAGTAGGTTCTTACCTTGAAAGAGGGGCCAGAAGTCGTATTCGTTATCAATGGGGCGTGCATCGGCGGTGTCGCGTCCTGTCCAGTGGTGCATAAAAAGGAAGATGGGAGTATCAGCGTGGACGCGCTTGAGGTCTTTTGCGAGCCAGTCTAGCTCTTCCCTGTCGAAGTGCCCCCAGTGTGAAAGGCGCGTGGTAGAATCGAGTAGGAGGAAGTGCGAACCCTCATAGTCGAACGACTGATAGGTTTTACCAAAAGCCTTCTCAAAAGCCTTTTTGCCATTGGGAGTCCAGCGCGTGTCTTGGTCGCCGGGAACCGCGTAGAAGTCTATTTTCTGCTCAGTGAAATTGTGGAGTGCTTGCTTCACGCGCTCGTACTCTGCGGGCTTTCCTGCCTCCGTTATATCGCCTGTGGCGATGACAAAGGAGGGGCGTATGGGCATGGAGGGAGTGGAGTTTGCGAGTTGTATAAGGGAATCGGCACTGCTTACCGCGGTCTGGCGGAGGTCGGTGACATGGACAAAAGCGAACGTGCTAGACGATTTTTGAGCGTTGGCAGAGGACAGCAGAAGGCTAAGAAGGGGGAGAAACAGCAGGAGTGACCGCTTACGCAACATAGAAGGCTCCTTTCAACTCTGCTAACGTAGGGTAGAGTTGATTTTGAGGTGTTCTGCGATAGAAGGAAGTGAGTTCTATTGTACCCTGTCTCACCGTGTTCGCCTATCACCTTTTACTCACGTTACGCAGTAAGTAGCCCTCAACCCCTAGCCCCTTCTCCCAATACTGGGCGAAGGGGAACTAAGGCGACCAGTTTACCGGATTTCTCCCCTGTTTTGGGTTCCAAAAAGCGAAATGTCCCATCTACAGACCTTT
>JAPLCR010000441.1:1130-2601 GCA_026392135.1 Armatimonadota bacterium | reverse complement strand
TGGGCGAAGGGGAACTAAGGCGACCAGTTTACCGGGTTTCTCCTCTGCTTTGGGTTCCAAAAAGCGAAATGTCCGCTCTACAGACCTTTCAGACAGGCTCCCTCGCCCAGAATTGGGAGAGGGATGTCCGTTAGGACAGGGGGAGGGCTAGTTCAGATCCTCTGCGTAAGGTGAGCTACTAATTACCGGGGGTCTCTCCCACCCTCTGCCCAAAGCCAATCGTATTCCCATCCGCGTCCTTAATGTCAAAGTCTTTCATACCATAGGGCTGATTTGTGGGTGCAGAGCTAGGAACACCGCCGCGAGACACAACCGCGTCGTAAAAGGTTTGCACGTCGTCCACTTCAAAGTAGAGTGTGCCTGTGCCTACTCCTAAATGGTGTGTGCTTAGGTGAAATTCAAGCCCGTTAGCAGAGAAGCCCATGTAGAAATTAGGCTCACCCCATACAAATTCGAGGTGAAAACCTAGTGTGTCGCCATAAAACTGCTTAGATTGGTCGATACAAGAGATGCCAAGCGTGGGGTGCTGTGCAAGAAATTTAACGCTCATATCTGTCTCCAGTGGGTAAACTAGATAGTGAAGGCTATAACTGCCTTCCCACTAAGTATACTACCCTATCTACTTTGCAAACGGCAACAGATTTGTACTAATTTTTGAGTAGGAGAGATGAGACATTGACCAATGTTATCCTCGTTAGTTTTGACACCACCCGTGCTGACAGGCTCTCTTGTTACGGGCATTTCCGACGCACCAGCCCGCATATTGACCGCGTAGCGGAGCGCGGTGTGCTGTTCACAGACTTTTTCAGTCCGCACATCCCCACTTTTCCCGGTCATACTACGATGATGACAGGCATGGATGTCTACGCCCATCAGGTGACAGGACAACTGCACAACTACGAGCCGACACCCGGGGTACAGATGCTCGCGGAGATACTACACGAGCAGGGCTACTACACCGCCGCAGCCGACAATCTAGGACGCTGGTTTGCGCGTGGATTTGACCACATAGAGCCTTATGGGTGGGATACCGCCGACAAAAACCACTGGCGCAAGGCGGAGGCTGTAAACGGTGCAGTGAAGAAGGTTCTTACCACCGCCGCCAATCAAGACCAGCCCTTCTTCCTTTTTTTGCACTACTGGGACCCTCACACTCCCTACCTGCCGCCTGCCCCCTTCGATAGAATGTTCTACTCAGGAGACGAAAAAGACCCTTCCAACACCAGTATGGACGCGGTTTGGGATTTTGAGAACTTCAGGCACTACTTCGCGGAGTGGATGCCAGATGTTACGGACATTGAGTTCCCCAAAGCTCAGTACGATGCAGAGATCGCCTACATGGATGCCTGTTTTGCACACGTCCTCACGCAATTAGACGAGTTGGGGCTTACAGGAGACACACTCCTCGTACTTACCGCCGACCATGGCGAGGAACTGGATGAACATGGTCACTGGTTCGACCATCACGGGC
>JAPLCR010000441.1:637-1108 GCA_026392135.1 Armatimonadota bacterium | reverse complement strand
TCCGCTCATTATGTCTTGCCCTAGTCTGCTTCCGGAAGGCGTAAGAGTGGGCGGACTAACACAGATGCCCGATCTTACTCCGACTATATTAGACATTTTAGACTTGGGATACATTGCGGACGAGAATAGTATGTTTGGAAAGAGCCTCCTTCCGCTTATCAACAACCCCACCCCCACACAACGCGGCTCCACCGACTTCATTCACATTACCGAGAATACTTAGATGAAAAAGCGCGGTATTCGCACCCATCAGTGGAAGTTCATCTACCCGCTAGAGATTCCTGACCTGCACGGTAACTCAGACATAGAGCTGTACGACCTCTACAACGACCCCGGCGAACTCGTGAACCTTGTACACGAGCGTCCCGAAGTCGTGGCACGGTTTACAAAGCAGCTGGAAGACTGGGTGGCAGAGCGGCTTGCCGCTACAAACAGTGAAGACCCCCTGCCCTTGCATCCTATCCCTCTCCG
>JAPLCR010000441.1:0-574 GCA_026392135.1 Armatimonadota bacterium | reverse complement strand
AAAAAGGCTCTACTCATCTCAAAATAGTTTTCTAAAAGACATTTACTAAAGCCCCTTGCATAAATCCTGTAAGGGGCTGTATAATAGAATCACTATGAGCGATTTACCCGAAACTCCCTCCTCTATACAGACTTCATTACTGAGTAAAATCAATGAGTGGCAGGCACTACGCGCTATTCAACGGCAGGGGCCCATGTCTCGTGCCGAGGTTGCACGCTATGCACACATTACTGCTCCAACCGCCTCTAAAACCGTCGAGTCGCTCCTCAAAGCAGGTCTACTGGAGGAGGAGGAGAGCGGTGAAGTTCTACGGGGTCGCCCTGCGCGTAAACTACGCCTCACCAATAAAAATGCACAGGTGCTAGGCTTGGTATTGGATGCTGATAAGTGCCGCATAGTGAGTGCTGGACTGGATGGCGTACTAAACGACGAAATCTACGAGTTTAGAACACCCGGAACCTATCCCATCTTGCTTGATACCGCAGGAGCCTACCTTGATGGTGTCCTCAAACGCGGAAAAGTGACCACCCTAGGGCTTGGTATCAGCATTCCGGGTCTGGTGGACTACACTAGT
>JAPLCR010000663.1 GCA_026392135.1 Armatimonadota bacterium | reverse complement strand
TGCATCCTCTAAGGCTTGGCGGCAGGCGAGGAGTGCTAGGTCTGAACTCGCCTCATCAGGGCGAGTCACGCGCCGTTCGCGTATGCCAGTGCGCGAAGCAATCCACTCATCCGAGGTATCGACTCGTTTTGCGATCTCTGCATTCGTGACCACCTGTTCCGGCACATACATTCCCAGCCCTGCAATGCCCGCATGACGTAGTGGGTGTGGGGTGTAAGTTGTGGGAGAGGCTTCGGTTAAAACACTCATGCGTGGTTACTTTTCCAGAGCATAGATTTGGGGCGGTCAGGCAAGCGGTGGAGGTGAAGGAGAGAGGCTTATGCGCTCCCGAATAGTCTCCACAATACGATTCTCCACAGCGCGTTCTGCTACTTTGCAAGCGTTCAGTATGGCGTAGGCGTTGGAGCGCCCATGCCCTATAATACAGACACCGTTGATTCCAAGTAGAGGTGCACCGCCTCGTTCTGCATAGTCTACCCGTTTTTTGAGCGCACGGAACGCAGGTTTTAAAGGAAGTGCGAAAGCTTTTGCGAACCCGAGCCTATTCATCTCCTCTTTAAGAAGAGTTTGAATCATCTCTGCGACTCCCTCGCTCGTCTTCAAAACGACGTTTCCAAGAAACCCATCGCAGACAACCACATCTATCTCGCCTCGATAGATGTCGCGCCCCTCAATGTTACCAACAAAAGTGAGATTTGTGTCGCCTGCAAATGCTTGACGGAAGAGGGCATTCGTGCGTTTCACTAAGTCATTGCCTTTGCTGTCTTCTTCACCATTGGAGAGAAGCCCAAGGCGCGGTAGAGAGATGCCAAGTGCCTTTTCTGCGTAGACGCAACCCATTAGGGCAAATTCGTAGAGGTTATTGGGGTCACAGTCGACCGTTGCACCGGAATCAAGCATAACCGCCAGACCTGTGTTGGAGGGGAGGATAGTGGCGATAGCGGGGCGGTCTATGCCCTTGATGCGACCTAGGGTGAGGAGCGCGACAGCCATCGCCGCGCCTGTGTTGCCAATAGAGATAACGGCAGAAGCTTCCCCCTGCTTTACGAGGCGCGTGGCGACAACGAGCGAGGAGTCCTGCTTCTTTTTGAAGGCGACTGTAGGCTGTTCCGTCATCTCTATGACCTGAGTTGCAGGGATAACCTCAACATTGGTAAGCCCCGCTCTCTGCACTTCTGAAGAGAGGAGGCTTTTGTCACCCACAAGAAGGAAGTGCGTTCTGGACTGCTTAGCGGCTTCCAGAACGCCCTTTACTACCTCAAGGGGCCCTAAGTCCCCTCCCATCGCATCTACGGCAATTCGCATATTCGAGCCTTGCCTCGCGATAATGGGCTACGCCCCTTCTTCGGTTTGGGTGGGAAGTGCGAACACCTGGCGACCACGATAGCGACCAGTGCTTCGGTCTACTTGGTGCATCACTGTGAACTCTCCGGGAGTCTCCGTACTGGCGAAGATGGCGGGGGTGTGAGTGAGCTTATAGTGGGTGCGACGCTTGCGCGTGCGTTGATTGGAATGGCGGCGTTTAGGATTCGGCATTGCCCAATGACCTTTCTGTAGAAAACCTCAGAGACACTCAAGAAATGCCTCTTAAAAATTGATTTAAGCCGACTGATTATACCCTGTTTTTCGTCGCTTAGCAAGGCTAATTTTAGAGAGTAGAGTTGTGAAAGACTGGAAGCACGCGAAAAGCAACGCAAATAGAGAGTGCCCACCATGAATCCCATCCAGTTGAGAATGCGTTGGAGTGTTCAGTTTACCATATAGTTCTGACGGGAATGTACCGGCTACAGGTTCGGGAATCTGTAGGTGCTATACTAAAGGAGATGAAATGAACAGAGAGGCGAAACGATGGACAAGAACAGCGAGGGGGCACAGCACCGAAGGCTACTTCTACCAACACTCTGGGCGATACTTATTTTCTTTACCTCTTGTTTCTACATCAGTTCGCGAAGTTGGATTCATTTTGTCCAACACTTCCTGCCCCCTGTATGGAGAGAGGGTTTTGCGCCGTTTTGGAATGCCTACTCTCTCGTTTTTGTAAAGGGCTGGCACTTCACAGAGTACGCCATCCTTTCGACTCTGCTCTACACGGGACTCCGCTCTAGGCTCGCTTTGCCTTCGAAACGCGCCTGCCTAATAGCGTGGCTAAGTTGTGTGCTTTATGCCGCATCTGATGAGTGGCATCAAACTTTTGTACCCCCGCGTGACGGGTGTCTACGCGACGTGCTTATAGATACTGCCGGCGCGAGCCTCGCCGCACTACTTCTGGTGTCGCGTGAGCGGAGGCAAATCGCGATAAAAGAGGACGCGAAGTAGTAAAGCTTGCCTGCGCCCTATTTCTTTTTATCCCTACTGCGTGATACACTATCCTAACACGAATTTTTGAGGAGCAGTTGAGATACTATGTCAAATCGCACTCTATACCGTATGTTTCAGGAGACGGCGGCGCGTTGTGGGAGCAGCCCCGCTTTTGGGACACGCCCAAGCCGCAACAGCGGCTACACTTACCTCACCTATAACGAGACCGCACAGAAGGTGAAAGACCTTGCACGTGGACTGGACGCTCTAGGGCTGAAAAGGGGCGATACCCTCGCTCTTCTCTCTGAGAACCGCACTGAATGGGCACTGGTAGACCTCGCCTCGCACCTACTCGGACTGGTTATCGTAGCCCCCTACACTACGCTACCAGCAGTGCAGGCGGGCTTCATCATTCGTGATTCGGAAGCACGCGCCATCATAGTAGCAGACAAGAAGCTGCTAGCGAAGGTAGGCGAATTTCGAGCAGAGACCCCGAAGTTGGAGTATGTCATCACACTGGATAGCACCCTCACGAACGGGCAGGAGGTAATCGACTTCGCCTCGCTATTTCAAGCCGCCGGCAGATCTGACGCGGAGTTGGATACTCTTGCCTCCGCCGTCTCTCCCGACGATATAGCCACCCTCATCTACACCTCTGGCACAACAGGTGAACCTAAAGGAGCCATGCTCACCCATTTGAACCTGCTACAGACCCCTGATGCAGTGGTAGAACACCGTATCGCAGATGTCGGTGTGGGAGATGTTTTTCTCTCCTTCCTACCCCTCTCACACATCACTGAACGCATGGGCTACTATATCGCGCTACGCGCCGGAGCCTGTACTACCTACTCATTGGGGCTGTCTGCCCTCACCGAAGAGATACAGACTGCCGTGCGCCCCACTCTCATGCTCTGCGTCCCGCGCCTTTGGGAGAATATCTACTCCAAAGCACACGAGGGCTTAGCGAAACAAGAGCCTAGCAAACGCAAAAAAATAGAGTGGGGGCTAAAGGTCGGTACGGCATACTCCGAAAAATTACGGATGGGCAAGCCGATAGGGCTACTTCTGCGCCTACAGCACGCCCTTGCTGACAAACTCATCCTCTCCAAAATTCGCGAAAAAACCACAGGAGGGAGGCTTCGCTACTGTGTCATTTTTCTTAGGTATTGGCATCGAACTCTTAGAAGGGTATGGACTTTCGGAGACAAGCATTATTGCCATCAATCGACCGGGGAAGGAGCGCGTCGGAACCGTCGGGACGCTACTTCCGAAAGCGGAGGTAAAAATTGCGGAAGATGGCGAGATTTTGATGCGCGGGCAGGGGCGCATGAAGGGCTACTTTCGCCACGCAGAGACAACGGCGGAGGCTATTAATGCAGAGGGGTGGTTCCACACGGGCGATATTGGAGAACTCTCTGCTGACGGCTACTTGAAAATTACTGACCGCAAAAAAGATCTGCTCGTATTGAGTAACGGCAAAAAGGTTGCGCCTCAACCTATTGAAGCTGAACTCAAGCATAGCGACTGGATTGGCGAGGCGGTACTCTTTGGAGACAGGCAGTCTACCGTGAGTGCGTTGATAGTTCCCGCGTTTGATAAGTTGCTGGGGTGGGCAAAGCAGAACAGCATTGTGGGTTCAGCGGAAGAGCTGATTGAAAACGCCGAGGTTCAGAAAATCGTAAAAACAGAGATCGACAAGGTAAACGCGACGCTCCCCGACTACGAGCGGATAAAACGCTTCCGCCTCCTTCCTAAGCCGTTCAGCATCGAAGCGGGAGAGTTGACCCCTACTCTCAAGGTGCGGCGTAAAGTGGTCGCGGAAAACTACGCCTCTATTTTAGCAAGCTTCGCACGCGACTAGGCTTTGACCGTTAGCAGATTCACAGCCTATTAAGTCCAGCCAAGCCCCCTTCTCACCTGTTTCCAAACAGAGAAAGGGGGCTTGATTTTTGAAATTACCCTCTGCCATTCACTCCTAGAGGCTATCCTTTGGTACAATTATCGCTCTCTTCCAGCCCTCGCCCTACGTTAAGTGGGAGAAGTTACTATACAGACGTGCGTAGGGCAAGCCAATAATAGATTGGTTTTCTATATTCCTTCAACTTTGGCTTTTTAGGCTTAGCCTCACCCCTATCTGAAATCGGAAAGAACGACTAAACCGAAAAAGGGGGGCAGAGGAGCCAAGACATTCAGAGTCGTGTAGCATTTCGATGCAAACACCTGAAACTCACCTATTGACCTAGCGTGAGGCGTTGTAACGAAGGTTAAAACTAGGCGTTTTCACTCCGATGAAGTCGACAACGCCTCTCTGGGAGAGGCAATCAATATGAAAAACCTGCCACTAAGAGCACAAATTTTTATCTGCGCCATTACTCTGACGGGAGTGATATGCACTTTTGCCGCGTTGTTCCACTCCTTCCCAAAATTCAAGTCGCACACTTGGGAGATAGCCATCACCCTAATGCGACACAAGGGCGCGGATGACGTAGGCTCGATGTCGCTTGGTTTCGCTATTACCTTCGCCGCGTTACTCCATTTTGGTCCCAGTATTAGCCTATTAGTAGCCGTATTTAGTTGCCTGACAGGTTGCCTCTTCCCAAAACCTCAGCCTACCTACCAAGTGGTCTTCAATGTCACTTTAAGTGCCATTGAGGCTTGGTTTGCAGGAACTGTGTTTTTGGCGTTGAACGGAGGGACGTTGACCCTACGCCCGCTTGAAGCGTTTCAGGCAGTAGTAGGCTCTGCCCTGACTTACTTTGCTATCAACACAGGGAGCGTAGCAACCGTAATCTCATTATGCACAAATAAGAATCCCGTCAAACTTTGGAAGCAGACGTTTCTCTGGACAGCTCCAAGCTATTTTGCAGGAGCGAGTGTTAGTACTCTAGCAATTATCATTTCGGGAAGGCAAATCACCGGCTTTCTTCTGTTCGCTTCCCCTGTTATCTACCTAACCTACTACTCCTACGCTATCTATACCTCTCGTGAAGAGGAGAAACTACAGCACATCGAGGACTTACAAATAGGGAAGGAACAACTTGCAGACCTCTATCTCGCAACGATAAAAAGCCTTGCTCTTGCCATTGATGCTAAAGACCAGTACACACATCAGCATATCCTAAGAGTGCAGCGCTATGCAGTCGCAATAGCGAAAGAGATAGGGCTGAATGCTATTGATATGGAGGGAGTCAATACTGGAGCACTGCTACATGACATTGGTAAACTGGGCGTGCCCGAGTATGTTTTGATGAAGCCGGGGAGGCTGACACCAGAGGAGTTTGAAAAAATTAAAAAGCACCCCGAAATCGGTGCCGCAATACTAGATCCCGTTGAGTTTCCATGGCCCGTTCTCCCCGTCGTAAAGTATCACCATGAGAAGTGGGATGGAACGGGCTACCCAGAGGGGCTAAAAGGGGAAGCCATTCCGTTTACGGCACGCATTCTGGCAGTAGCAGATGTCTATGACGCGCTGACTTCGACTCGCTCCTATCGTGAGGCTTGGACACACGAAAAGGCAATAGGTGTCATCACTAAGGATTCAGGAACTCACTTTGACCCTGCGGTAGTGGAGGTCTTTCTCAGAATAATAGACGGGGTGGTTGAGGAGATGGCTGCCGAAGGGCAAGGACCGCTCGCTCCCAAACTGGCGGAGAAGCCCGTACAGAACATTACAGATCAGGCTGTGCGCGACATCCAGCGTGCCTCTACCGAACTATGGGCACTCTATGAAGTTGCTCAAACACTCTCCTCTAGTCTTGGGTTGGCAGAGACGCTAGAGATACTAGGACGCAAACTAGAAGCCATTTTTGCCTTTTCGTCCTGCCTGTGCCTAATGAAAGAGGAAGACCAACTCTTGCGTGTTGGTTCAGTAACGGGCATGAACCGGGACTTTTTCATGAACAGCTACACTATCAACTCCAGTAGCCGTTCGTGGCAAGTTGCTCATACGGGAGAGACCTATTTAGGAGGGTATGACCCTGACGACCTAATGCTGAATCCCTCTCAGGGGTCATTGTGGCTACCACTACAAACGGCTCTTATTGTTCCTATCATACATCAGGGCGAAGTGTTGGGAACCATAAACATATATCATCACGAAGCGGCGGCTTTTGGGGACTATGACAAGCAGCTACTAGAGATCATTGCGGAGAGGGCGGCACTCGCATTCTATAACGGGTTGCTCTATGACCGAACACGGGGGCAAGCCTATACCGATTCGCTTACAGGGGCGAATAACATCCGTTTTATAACCAAATACATTGAGGAGCGTTGTAACTCCGTAGTTAAGAGGCGGCACACCCACTCTAACGATACCTTGCTTATTTCCGACCCACTAAAACCGACTCTAGAGGATGCCACGCCTTCTCGCGAGTCAGATCGCTTTGCGCTACTCTGCCTCGATTTGGATAGCTTTAAGCCTATCAACGACAACTTTGGTCACCAAAAAGGCGATACCGTTCTGCGTGACCTTGTTGCAATTTTCCGCTCTATAGTGCGCGAGCAGGACGTGATAGCACGTTATGGAGGCGATGAGTTCCTGATAGTTTTGGAGGGAGCCGATTCGAGTGCCGCAATGCAGATGATGTGCCGCCTACAAGAGGCTGTTTCACAGTACGATTCAGGGCTGATGCACTCACGGCTAGGGCGACTGCGTTTAGGTATCAGTATTGGGTACGCCTGTTTCCCTAACGATGGTACTGACAATGCGGTGCTGCTTTCTATTGCGGATGCCCGTATGTATGCTCAGAAAACGGATAGAAAGCTTTGTGCTCTCGCAAGTTGACCTATCACTACACTACTCGGTATCTCTGAAGGGGTGCCTCCATATATTGGTCACGTTTCAGAACTGTCCGTCTCTTGCAACAGGAGCCTGTACCCAACATCTGGGCAGGCGTGTAGCAGTGGAGTTGGTTCTGAGGAGCTTCTAACTGCTTCTTATTCCAACACGGTGTTGTTGCCGCCTATGTGATGGTTGCAGAGGGCGGTGATGCCCCGTTCTTGATACTGCCGACACCAACGCATTAAACTGTGATTAATGCCCTACCGTCTCCTCGCGAAACCCCTGCGCGTCGCTCTTGCCAAGCCTACGCCCGATAAGATAGTCACCTACAAATGCGGTGAATGAAAGAGCCACGTATTCGAGGAGGATAGGGAAGGGGTTGTGCGCCCCATGTAGGCGTTCAGGGAGAGAGGCACGCAGGAGCAGAAGCACGAGCGGCACACCCAGTGTCTTTGTAAAGACACGCACTCCTTCGCCCGTCGCGGCGGTTATTCCGCCAAGAGTAAGCCCCGCCCCTGCAATGATGAGCCACCACTGAACCATGTTGTACTGCCTCAATTTCTTTCTAACGCTTCTGCAACGCCTCCACAATCGCGTTCACATCGTAGACGCAGCCGCCCCATGTTCCCCCGCCAACCGCTTGAAGTGCTGCCCATAGCCGAGTATCGTCAGGTAGCTCTGCGTCCGCTTCAAGGTCGGGGCGCATACCGCGCTCTGCAAGTACCTTTGTGCCCTGCTCCGCGCCCCATATCTCTTCGCCATGTCCAATAAGGTTGACGGTTCCGAGTAGGTTATTTCTATCTACGAGTATTTCGATAACATCGTCGTCCAACACCTTGCCAATTGCCCCCCCTGCGAGGGCTTCGGGACCAACATGACCAATACACGCCCCCGTTGAGACCCCAGAGAAGCGAGCGTCGGTAACAACGGCTACTTGCTTGCCCCAAGGGAGGAACTTCAGGGCAGAGGTTATCTGATAGGTCTCCTCCATTCCAGCCCCCAAGGGACCTCGGCATATCAGTACAAGGATATCCCCCGCCTCTACTCTCTTGTCGCCTTGCCCTTTGATGGCGGCAATAGCGTCGGTTTCACGAATAAAGACACGCGCTCTTCCCCGCTTGCGATAGACTCCGTCGCTATCTACAACGCTGGGGTCTATGGAGGTGCTTTTGATGACGGAGCCTTCTGGGCAGAGGTTTCCGATGGGGAACGTGACGGTGCTGGTAAGCCCCCGCTCTCGCGCCCTGCTTGGCGAAAGCACAACATCATCGGGATTAACCCCATCCTGCTCTTGCAGAATAGCCCGCACTCGCGTCCGCCGTTCCGAACCCTCCCACTCTTCTAGGCTCTCACCAAGCGTTTTGCCCGCTACGGTGAGGACATCCAGATGGAGCAAACCCAGCTCGCGCAGATGTAGCATCACTTCGGGAACCCCTCCCGCAAGGTAGAAGCGCACTGTTGGGTGGTCGGCGTAGCGGTTTATCTTAATCCAGTCGTGAACAGTGGGGCGCGGGAGTTTCGCGGCGTGGGCGATGGCGGGGATAGGTAGCAGTAGGTTGGTAGAGCCTCCGCAAGCGGCGTGAACCATCATCGCGTTTTCGAGCGACTTTTTGGTGATAATATCCTTCGCGGTTATCCCTCGCGCCTCCAACTCCATTAGAGCGCGGGCAGTTCGCCGCGCCATATCGAGCCAAATTGGCTGACCAGAGGGCGCAAGGGCAGAGTGCGTCAGGCTCATGCCTAGTGCTTCTGAAACCACCTGTGCCGTCGCCGCCGTCCCGAAGAATTGACATCCGCCGCCCGGCGTAGCGCACGCCCTACACCCCAACTCCGCCGCCTCTTTCAGGGTTATCATACCGTGCGCGAACCGCGCCCCGATAGTCTGTACTTTGCCTGCATCCTCTCCGTTTTCAGGAGGCAGGGTCACTCCGCCCGGAACTAGCGCAATAGGCAGGTTGTGCATGGCGGCAAGAGCCATCATCATGGCGGGAAGCCCTTTGTCGCACGTCGCAACGCCTAACACGCCTTTGCGGTTTGGCAGACTACGTATAAGCCGCCGCAGAACCATTGAGCTGTCGTTGCGAAACGGAAGGCTGTCCATCATGCCCGTCGTACCTTGCGAGCGTCCGTCGCAGGGGTCGGAGCAGAACGCGGCAAAGGGTATGCCCCCTTGCGCGGTAATCTCTTCCGCCGCCGCCTGCATCAGAAGTGCCACCTCCCAGTGCCCTGTGTGATAGCCTAGAGCGACAGGAGAGCCGTCGGGGTTGCGTATACCGCCCTGCGTACTGAGCAGCAGGAACTCCTTACGGGTGAGGTGTTTCGGGTTCCAGCCCATTCCGGCGTTTTGCGAAAGGGCGAAGATGTCTCCGCTGGGGCGTTCTAGAAGCATCTCAGCGGTGAGGGGTAACTCTCCAATGGGGCCCGACGCTTTGGTGCGAATGGCGTAGATGTCGGTTTCGGTAGGTTGGTTCATGGTTCTCGTTTCCAAAAATAAAAATTTGAGTCCGCAATGAATTAGAAGCAGAGGTTCGTATTATTATCAAACAAAAATGTTCGTGACACATTGCTTTTTTTTTGCAAACAATTGACAAAATTAGCAATTTTTTGCATACTTGTAAGTAGTAGTAAGCCTTTGAAACTAACGGACAAGGCTTGACTTTAAGTTGCCGGAGAAAGGGAGCAGTGCCATGCGAAGAGGCGATACAGCGCGAATTATAGGAATCGTTGCTCTCTGTTTGTTTGTGTGCGCCGCGGCTTTTGCCCAACCGCAGAAGAGCAAGCAGTATCTCGTCACCGTTTGGGTGTTCCAACCGCGCCTCAAGCGTATGCCCTCGCAGGACGAAATATCGCAATCGTCCATGAAGTTCACTCTTCTTCGCAACGCAGACAAGATGTCCCCTGCGCCCTCCGACTCCGACCTGTTGAAGCAGTTGCGCTCCCTAAACCCGCATCTTGTATTCGAAAAACTAG
>JAPLCR010000495.1 GCA_026392135.1 Armatimonadota bacterium | reverse complement strand
CTCCCTGCGTCAGTATCGTTTCCATTGTCATTTCTCCCTTGTATTTCGCGCCCAGTAGAGCGGCTATCCCAAAGCACTCAAAACGTCGTTGTAGCCGAATTATATATATTATACCCCAAAAAGATACCTTTATCCCGTGTTCCTTTAACCTGTGGTCTATTAACCCGTATATCGGATATTCTAAGGCATGAAAACAGAGAAACAACTCGCCCTCATCGCACTGGGGCGACAAATACGAAAAGTGCGTCAAGAGAAGGGGTTTTCACAGGAACATTTCGCCCTAGAGGCAGGACTAGACCGTTCTTACTATGGAGGAGTGGAGCGGGGGGAGCGCAATCTCGCGGCTCTCAATCTCATGCGAATCGCTGTGGCTCTGGGGGTGGAGGTGGGAGAACTCTTTCCCAAAGCGGAGGCGTTTAAGGATTTGCTGGACGAACCCATCAGTATGGACACAGGTATAGAGGAGGCGTAAAGATTTCGCCTTCTTTCGAGAACCGTTCAAGTTATCGCTTCCTCGCAACCAGCAACGGCTTAACTCCTGTTACGTTTTCAAATCGGTGAAGGACGATATCGCAATAGAGCGAGTCTATCTCCATTCCAAAGCACCTTCTCCCAGTCTCTTCGGCGACCATAAGCGTCGTGCCTGTCCCTACGAACGGGTCGAGGACTATCCCTTGTTCGTTGTCAAAGGTCTCCATGAGCCATTTCGGTAGATGGGCTGGAAACGTCGCCGCATGGTATCTGTGGTAGGCGTTGTTTCGTTGCGGCTTCCCCTGATACACATTGGACACCCTCCCGCGAAAGTCCGCCGTGTGTATCGTCCGCGTCGCGTTCTTGCCGCGTTTCCGGGACGAGAAGAAGAGCAGAAACTCGAACTGGTTCGACAGGATGTTGCGCCCTATCAGCGGCGGAAATATCTGCTTGTCCCAAATCGCAATATCGGCGAGGTTGTGACGCAGTTGGTAAAGGTATTCCAGAAAGGCGAGTTTGTTGCCGGAGAGCATCTGCAAGTTCACAATGACCGTTTCTGAAACTTCTAGCGCGTTTCGCGTCACGGCTTCCAGCAGAGCGAGGTACTCAGAGGTCGTTCGTTTGTCCGGGGAGTTCAGATACCTACTCTCTTTGAGGTAACGATTTTCGGCGAGGAGGGCGCTCTTGCCGAGATTATACGGTGGCGAAGTTATCGTGAGGGTTGCGTGTTCACTCTGCATGAGACGCGCTACCTGCTCTTTGTCTCTACTGTCTCCACAAAGCAAGCGGTGTCGTCCTAACTGCCAGAGTTCTCCCGCTTTAACGCGGCGGGGGATGTGGATTTCTGTCAAGTTTCGTTTTGCGCTTGAGGAGTGTGGTTTCATGCACCTCCTTTCGGGTTGGCTTCGGCTTTGTTGGTGTAGGGGAGGAGGGTTTCCACTTTTGACCACCGACTGCTTTTTGTGGTTGAGGGAGAGGCGATGTGCGACGGGTGCATGAGGAGTTTGGGGAGGCGATGTCGGAAGGCGATAAGCGAGTATCCCTGCTCCCGTACCCATTTGTCTTCCAGAGAGAAGAAGACTTCAAGCAGTTTGCAGAGAGTATTCAACGGGTACTGCACCAACAACTGATGTAAGACTTTACCCTCTCTATTCTCAGAAAACGGCGGCGCGAGGTTTCCGTGAGAGCGTCGTTGGAATAGATTCTGGTAGTGGTTCCAAAACTCTTGGACGGCTTCGCTTGTTACGCTTGAGGGGGAGGGGGGAGTAGTTTTGTAAACAGTTTCTTTTGTTGTTTTCGCTTTTGTGTTTTCGCTTCTGGCGACTTTTCGTGCCACCTTAGCGCCCTCGCCCTCCAAAACCGAAGACGGTTTGGTAGTGTTCGCCTCCTCGCTGGCTTGTGGCAACAGGCGCGGATGGAGACGGAAATAGAGTCTTCCCAATTGGCGTTGTCTCTGGCGGGAGGCGAGTAACGGCTTGCCTTCGATGTCCTCAACGACAATCAGTCGCTTTATGAGCAGAGATTGGATTGCGCGACTCACTGCGGCGCTCTCCCTGCCTGTCCGTGTTTTGAGTTGGCTGTTCGTCAACCAGTCCCGCACTTTGCGGCTACCCCCGCCCTCTTCTTGCCATCCTAAAGTTTGCCGTACAAGGACGCACAGGATACGCCACTCGGTGTCGGAGAGACGAGGCATCTCCTCATCCACCAGAGCGTTCGGAAACGCCGTGATTCGAGTTGGGAACGGTTGAGTTGGCATAGTCCTCCTTATGCTTCTGTGGTTATGTCCGGCTCAACAGCGAGCCTCTCGCCATGAAGGATGGATTCTTGGAATACCCCTCTCTGACGCGGCGGGGCGTCGTAATCGCCTTCAATCGCGGCGACAAGATAGCGGACAGGAAGTCGCGCCCCGCGACTGGGTAGCCAATCCAACTGACGGCGTATCCGCTCTGTCGGGTACTGACTCAACATCTCGTTGGCTTGTCCGCGCTCCAACCCTACGGCGCAAAGACGACGTAGCAACTCGTTGCGCTCCTTCTCCTCCTCTGTTGCGAACTGCTCCGGTATCTCCGAGCCGTTCAAAGATGCGATTTCCCGTTCCACCTCTTCGCGGGGACGGGCGTACTTCTCCCGCGAGAGGGCGATAATTTCGTCTCTATGGGACTGGATGGGCGGAGGCTCTTCTGGTGGCTTCGGAACCTCGCTCACTATGCCAACAAGCGAGTGGGAGGGTGTAAAGCCATTCATGCCGCTCTCGCGCTCAAGGAAGTAGACAAGCGGCTCATTGCGCCACTGAAACGCTATAAGGCGATTCAAGCGAAGCCTGACCTTCATGGCGGAGACGCCCATCGCCTGCGCCAACTCAGAGATAGTCGGCGAACAGTTCCCGTTCGCTGTGACAAAGGTGAGGATATACAAGAGGTTCTTGAGGTCTTCGGAGGGCAAAGAGGAAAGTAACCCGCTGGTTCGGAGCGTTGGGGTTATCACGAGATGCGCGTCCGGGTGGAAGGTCGAATTCCCGGTAGCCAGATGCTTGCGCTCATTCACCACTACAAAAGGCGTATCGGGAAACCTGGGTTCAATGAAAGCTTCTGGGGGATGCGACATTGGATTGAACATAGGAAATTGGTTACGCGAAAAGAAGCGGACGAGAAAGCAACGCTCGTTGCAGAGGTTGGGTTCTCGCCGTAAAGTTGAGGGAGTCCATCGGCGGAGCGGTCAGGCAGCATCGCTTGTCTGCTCACTCCGCGTCGGATGACCGGGGAAGGTCGCCTACTGCTACGGCAGGGCGACTTTCGCTGTGTTTAGAGCCTAAGTCGGTTCCGCTGGAGTTCCTCTATTAAAAGGCGCGAGGTAGAGTGAAACCGCCCTTGCTCTCGTTTGGGCAGGCTCTCCTGTGAAATCGTCCGAGTGAGCTTTATAACGACCTGCGCCAGATGCCGAAAGAGTGCTATTCGCTGGTTCACGGTATCGAGCCGTCTTTGCGAGGCGGCGGGAACCTTTTGGAACTTATGAGAATGAAGAGCCATAGTATGCGAGGCTAGCGGGTGTAGAGGAAGCGCAAGAAGAAGAACATCGCCGAGGTAGCGAGAAAGGGGAACAACAACTCTTCCGCGCTTGAGCCTGTGAGAATTCTCCACTTCTTGGGGAGCAAGAAGATTCGTTTTGTGAAGGGCGAGCCGGGTATCCCTGTTCGGGTGCAGGCATCCGCCATGAGGTGACTGCCGTAGCCTAACCAGAGGGCTAGCGGAACCTGCCAATCCACCCAATACAGGGAGGGAAGCAGGACAAGTCCCAACAGCCCTAATGCGAGAGGAGAGTGCAGGAACCCTCTATGTCCCCAAACTTGGTTTGCCATGTCCGCGAACGGCGCGAAGGGACGAACTCCCTGGATACTGAGCGACTTGATTTTAGACTCCACGGCATCCAAGTCCGGCAACAACGCTCCAAATGTCGCCACTCCGGCGAGAAGAGCGACATTGTCTCTGGTGAGCGCGTCTGGAATCAGGGCGAGTCCCCAGAGGGTGGAGACGCCAATGAGTATGTGAGTACGAGATAGCATAGGGGTTTCATAATGTGGATGGATGTGTGAGAGAATGGCAGAGGGTTGAGACACAGATTGCAGTATAGGTGGCTCTTTCGCTCTATGTGTACGCCGCTGACGCACCCGACCGGGAAACCGTTCTCGTAACTGGTTGAAGGCGGGAATGTCTATAGTGAACCCATTCTCCGAGTCCTGAATAGCGCAAATTCGGTTTTGAATCAAGAGAGAGACGAGTTCTTCGCCCTCAATAAGTCGAATGGGGGCGGTTCTATCTGCCGCTACCGCTCTCTTAGCCGCCTGCGAGAACGTAGAGGTAGTGATGAGGATTCCCTGCCCCGCCCCAGCGCGAAGCATGGCTCCTCTCAGTTCGTCTACAAAGCGTCTTGGGACAGGTTCGGTGTACTGCTTCACCTGAGCGACTAGGGAAAGGCGCGTGAGTCCCATTTCGGTATAGGCTTGCACATCCAGCCCTCCGTGCGTTGTTTTTCGACTGCCTGCTCGACAGCCCATAAGTTTCACGTCGGCATACCCCAAAGAGACCAGCAGTTGGCGCAGACACTCCTCGTAGGCGTGGAAACTCAAGGATAGCAACTCTTCTCTGAGAGTTTGAGCGAGTGGTTCATTCATAGTGCCTCCTGTTCCTGCTCTACAGAAATGAGTTTGTCGCCCTCAGAAGAGGCTTCGCGAGACCAACGCCCTGAACGGATGTGGCGGTATTCTGGCTTGACGTTATCCTCTTCATCATAGAGGCAATCAGGGAGACAGCCGTTGCACAATACCAGTTCACAGACGGAGGGGGTGAGGAACGTTCCATCTACGGAGATGAGTTCGCGTGGGTCTATACGATGCCCCAACTTCTGTTCTAACGCTTTCGTCAGAGCGCAGACGAGGGCGTAGGAGGGAGACGACTCGCCGCGCATGAGGCGACTCAAAGCGGAACGAGAGATTCCCGCATCTTTGGCGAAGTGAGAGGCTCCCTCGATGTAGTAGTCCTGAATATGCTCCATGACCGCCGCGAGACGGTTCGTGACGACGCATTCAGGCTGCTTTCGCGTGTAGGGCGTAATTCGGGCGCGTTTCTGCGAACGAAGGAGTGAAGAGGGTTGTGGGCGAGGCATAGTAGCGATAACTAGGGACTTTGGTTATCGCTATCTTCTCACTCAGACGACCAAGTGCCCTATTTGCGTTGTTTGTACGCAACGCACTACGAAAATGAGCCTCCAGAGCTTGACTCCGGTGGCGCTTCCTGTTTTTAGTGAGACTCGGGCGGAGCGCAGGGCGTTGTTTAGCCCTACCAGACTCTGCATCCAATACATATTCTCACCTCTCTATTGCTACACCCATCTCCCATGATTGCTATACCGATTAAAGTCCTTCGCGCCCGCGCTAAACAGATGGCATCGCAAGAAGCCCCAGAGTTTATGCAGGCGATTCTGCAAGCCAAAACGGAGGGCGCGGAGATAGACCTCTCCCTCAAGACGTTTCCCGGCGACGCGGAACTCCTCTACCTCTGTCTCTGGCTCGCCTACGATGAAGGCATCCATGTACGTTGCACACCCGCGCAACGGCGTGCGAAAACAATAAAGCAAGCGTAGAAAGCGTCTTATTGACAAACCCTGTGAGGGGAGAGCAGAATCCAGATAGGAAGCTCTTTGAGGACAGTGTTGCTTCCAAGCAACGCACTTTGCATAGCCAAACCGCGAATGGCAGGCTTAGGGTATGCACCTACCCTCTCCCACGTCGCAGGGCGTAGACAAATTCAAAAGCCTCTATTTCCAAACTCTTGGTATCCAACTCTCGGATAGCGAAGCATTAGAGTTTGCCACGCGCACCTTACATTTTGTCTATCTCGCAACGCACCCTCCCAAATGCCAAACGTCAAACCGTTCCTCATCTACGCCCGAAAGTCCACAGAAGAGGACGAACGGCAAGCCCACTCCCTTGAGAACCAGACCTCCCTCGCCATCTCCTACGCACGAGATTGTAAAAGACGCGCACTCCGCGAAGGAGCCGGGACGCCCCCGCTTTGACGAAATCATCGCACGTATTGACCGAGGCGAGGTGGGAGGTCTCATCGCATGGCACCCTGACCGTATCTCACGCAATGAGATGGATGCCGCCGCCATCTGCTTCCGTCTCAGAAAGAAAGTCCTCGCAGAACTTCACTTCATAAACTATTTCTTCCACAACTCTCCGGAGGGGATCATGATGCTTCAGATAGCCCTCAGTCAGAGCCAGTACACCTCCTCCAAGCTCTCTGCGGACATTAAAAGGGGGATGCAGCATAAAGTCAAAAAAGGGTGGTTCCCCCACAGGGCACCGCTAGGATACGTAAATGACAAGCACAAAGACCAAGGAGAGCGCACGATAAGCATCGACCCAGAGCGTTTTCCCCTTCTGAGACGAGCCTGGGAGGAACTTCTCACTGGCGCCTACACTGTGCCCCACGGACGGTAGCGGTGAGAAACCTCTCTCGCTCAGCACCCTGTATCGCCTCTTCTCCAATGTCTTCTATGCCGGATATTTTTACCAGAACAAAGAGCTATGTCAGGGCGCTCATGAGCCCATGGTGACCCTGGAGGAGTTCGACAGGGCGCATAAGATTATTGGCGTGGAGAACCCTCTTAAATCTCGAAGCACACGTACCTTGCCCTTTACGGGACTGTTGGTATGCACTCACTGTGGAGGTCAAATTGCTGCGTCTGTGAAAACGAAGCCTTCTGGACGGACTTACACCTACTACCACTGTCAGGGAAGATGCCCTCGTAAACGTCATGGAACGCGAGAGGATGTGCTGGAGCAAAAGATAAGCGACCTACTTGCGGAAGTGGCGATGCGTCCAGAGTTCTATGTGTGGGCAATAGAAGAGATTAAGGCGAGTAGCGAAAAGGAACGCGGGAAGTTGAAAGCCGTCTATGACCAGAGGTTACGCGCATTGCAGGGGATAGACCAACAGTTAGACGCGCTCATAGGTATGAGAATGCGCGACCTGTTAGATGACGAGGAGTATAGGACGCGCCGTGAGAAGCTCGCTATGGAGCGTGCCAAATTGCATGAGGCGGTTAAGGAGGTGGAGTTGGGGGCGGAGGAGGTGGAGGGGGTGGAGGTGGCGATTCCGCTACCGGACTTGGACCTAGCGACAGCGGCCCCAGCGCAGGCGATCCTGTCAACCTTGTCACCCTGGAAGAATCCTACCATCCGAAGCCAGACATCACAGTCTACAATCCGATAGGACCCTCGGTATCGTGGCGACGACAGTATAGAACGCTGCGCGGCGAGTATACGGTTCCATCCGGCTTTTCCCCCTATGCTCAGGTCGCCTTGGGATACGGCTGGAACACTGGCTACGATATGCAGGTTCTCTTTTACGGTAATAGTCAGATATCCCTTGTAAACCCTAACGGCTCACAATATCTCTTTGTCATCCCGAAAGACGGCGCTGGAAACCCAGTTATTCCCACTGAGAGCGCCCCTTCGGTTCGTTGCGACTCCGCTACTCCCGGACTCCCAATGCTCTGCGAGTGGAGGCTCAACGACGACTCAACGTTCAGCGTAGATTTCACGCAAAACGACCGTAGCCATCTGGTCTTCTCCTCTGCAACGGGCTACGCCCTTACCCAGATAACGGACGCGCTCGGAAACTATATCACATTCGCTTACGATACTATGGGAAGCGGCTCAGGCTATCGGCTCGGCGCAGTGCTCGATTCCAACGGAAATCCGCTTCTTACGATGCGTTACAATAGCCAGAACAACCTGACCTCCGTCTCCGACCGATACGGGCGGAGCGTGTACTATCACGTTCGCCCCGTGCCATACAATACCAACGAACCGCCTTTCTCCAAATATAAGTACCAACTAGAGCAGGTATCCGTCATCACGCGCACTGGAACCGCATCTCCCAGGGTGAGATATAGTTTTGGCTACTACTACCACACTTTTCATGGCGTGCTGAAATATCCCCTGCTTAACTCCATCTCCGTTCCATCGCCAACCGGACAGGGGTATAGCGTCGCGAAAATCCTCTACTCCGGCTTCTACGCAGTCGCCCTGGTGGATGCAAACGGTAACAGGCGCTCTTATGGCGGGGTGGACGGGACTCGTTCTTACGTATCCGTCAAGAATGCGAAGGGCGTTACGCTTAACAGCTACGTTATTGGTTACGATTCTAAAATGCGGATAGTCTCCAAAACGGATGGTAGCGGGCAGACGGTGGTAACGCGTTACGGTTATAGCGCGGAAAATGCGTTTCAACCGTCCACGATTACGAACGGCAACGGCAACACGGAGACCATCACCTACGACTCCTTCGGACGCCAGACAAGCCGCACTTCAGCGAGGGGCGTTCAAACCGTGTGGACATGGGACTACTCTCAGTTTCCCATGGGCGAACTGGTTCAGGTTCAGGAGGGAGGCAAGATACCGACTACCTTCACCTACTTCGAACCGAGCGGTTTACTAGCGAGCTACTCGCGCCCTGCGCCGGGTAGTTCCTCCGCAACGGGCGTAAAATCCGTAACGACCTCCTTCACCTATGACAATTTAGGCAACGTACTAACCGCGACGGCACCGGGCAACAGCGTCAGCCCTCTGGTGACGTTTACGTTTGAATATAAGCAAGACGGAACCTACAAACAGAGCGCGGCGCGGCGGCAACCTATCGCCATTGCGGACAATTTAGGGCGGACAACCCATCTGCGCTACGATAAGCAGGGCAACCTCATTGCAGTGGCGGACGCTCTTGGGATACGAAAGGACTTTATCTACAATATCGCGAATCAGCCCCTACGCACACTTGCGCCGCCCGTCAACGATGTTACGAGTCGCCTGTCTGCGACCCTCCCCTCGGCATATAAGGACGAAGGAGGCGGAGTCAAATCGGGAACGATAGTCCTCACCCATAACGGCGCGACGCCGCTAACGGGCAACTTGCTCGTCGCCATAACAAACCTGACTCCCGGCATTAAGTTGAACAATGCGACGGGGACTTTTGTCAATAGCCCCTATATTCTTACTAGCGCAGTATCGCTTGGCGCGGGGCAGAGCGTTAATGTCCCGGTTAAGTTTCAGTGGACGGCGGGAAATATCTTCTACGGGGTTCAGGTCTACCTGACGGACGCCGCAGGAAACCCGCTAGGACAGCGCGTCGCTAGCGAAAGTGCCTACCTCTACCCTGGGGGCCCCGTCATCGCCCGCACAACCTACGATGAAACTGGTTCGAGCGTACGCCAAACGCGCATTCTACGGGGCAAAGAGGGCGAGTTTTTGGGGCAGACTGGCAGTGCCGAGCCTGTAGCACTCACTTTCGACGGGCAGTATCGCATCACGTCGCTCAAAGACGGTAACGGCAACATTACACAGTACAAATACAATAGCGCGGGCTACTTAGTACCGCTCCAAGCAATAAAGGGTTGGGATTAAGCGGCTTTGGCAAGGAG
>JAPLCR010000109.1 GCA_026392135.1 Armatimonadota bacterium | reverse complement strand
GAACAGATTACAAAACTCACCTCACTACAGTACTTGGACTTGCGTGGAAACTCCCTGCCGATACCCTCCGAGATACGGGAGAAGTGGAATGGCGGAGCGCAGGAGATACTCGCCTACTACGCCCAGACGCTTTTGGAGGAGACCCTACCGGTCAACGAGGTGAAGATGCTCTTTGTGGGACAGGGCTTCGCGGGAAAGACCTCGCTGGTGAAGGTGTTAAAGACCGGTAAAGCCGCCCCGCACGAAAAGAAGACGGACGGCATCTGGAGAGAGACGTGGAAACCGGAAGGGACGGAGGTGACAGCCAATATCTGGGACTTCGGCGGGCAGGAGATAATGCACCACACCCATCAGTTCTTTCTGACGGAGCGTAGCCTCTACCTGCTGGTTCTCAACTCTCGACAGACGGAGGAGGAGAACCGCGTGGAGTACTGGCTGAAACTCATTCAGACCTTCGGCGGCTCGGCTCCCGTCCTAGTTATCATCAATAAGGCGGAGGAGCATCCCCTCCAACTGAACGAGAGCGGACTAAAGAAGAAGTACCCCGACATAAAGGGCTTCTATCAAACCTCGGCTTGCCCTAAAACAGGAGAGCCGCAGGGAATAGAGGAGTTAAAGCGGGCTATCTGCGCGGAGATAGAGGCTATCAAAGCCGTGCGAGATGGGCTGCCCGCCTCCTGTTTCGCAGTAAAGCAGGCGTTGGAGGAGATGCAGGACGACTTCATCACGCAACAGGAGTTTCAAGCACTCTGCCATGCTAAACAGGTTCCGGCTAGGCTTCACGACACGCTCCTCGACCTGCTCAACGACCTCGGCACTGTGCTGAACTACCGCCAGCACAGGCATTTCGACCTCGCAGAGACCAACGTTCTCAACCCGGAGTGGGTGACGAACGGCGTGTACGCTATCCTCAATCATCTGCACCACCACGCAAAAAAGCAGGGCGTTCTGCATACCAGTATGCTCTCGAAACTCCTGCCCGCGTCGCGGTATCCGGTCAACAGGCACCGCTTTCTGCTGGGCATGATGGAGGAGTTTCAGATATGCTACAAAATCAATGACAGGGAATACCTGCTACCCGACCTGCTTTCGCCGCAAGAGCCAGACACGGGCAGGTGGGACGATAAACTCATGTTCGAGTATCACTATGATGTCGCCCTACCGCTCATCATGACGCGCTTCACGGTGCTTATGTCGAAGTACATCTCCCAAGACACCTGCTGGAAGACGGGCGTACTATTGAAATACGAGGGCGGCAATCGCGCCCTCGTTCGGGCAGACTGGGAGGAGAAGCGGATTGTAGTCTGGATAGAGGGGAACCCCGCGCAACGCCGTAGTTTTCTCGCGATAATTCGGGAGCAGTTCCGTACCATCCACTCTATCTTCGACTCTCCCGTCTACACGGAGCGCGTTCCCATTCCCGGATTCGCTGTCTCAGTGGACTATCAGCACCTATTGACTCTGGAGCGAGCCAACATCCGCGAACAGATATTTGAGGGCATGACCGCCCTCTATTCCGTGCAAGACCTTCTAAACGGAGTGGTAGACTTGGATACGCGCAGAGACGAACGCGATCTTCCTGCAAAGCGTGATCGCCGTGAAAATTTGCCTGTGCCTGTACCGGTTTCTAATCCGTGGCTATCGGGATCGTTCTATCTGGTTGCGTTCCTGCTGACGATTACTGCGAGTGCATTAGTAGCGAAATTTGTCTCAGGAATCGCCGTGATTCCTGTCCTTATAGCGAGTTTCTTGGCGGTAGGCGTGATTGGGGCGTTGCAGTTAAAGCAGGATGACCGTTTGAGCGAAAAAGGCTTTCTGAGCCTAATGGCGGAGACCTACAAACAGTTACCGCTCCTCAGCAAAGGAAACACGCAAAGGCAAGCCGTCTCAGGCAAAGGCGCGAAAGACAAGCCTAAGAAGGTAGACGCTAAGAAACGGTAATCTACTCTGGGATTGAGCCGCGCAATACGCCATGTCCTACCCCCTAGCCCGCAAGCGGGTTCAAGAGCGGACAGGCACTAGGGCGGGAGGCTTATCGCTCTGACCCAGCCACCCCCTCTAAATCTCGCCCTTCACAAAGGGGAGACTTGCAATGCTCTCGTTTCCGCCAACTGTTGAGGAGTGCGAAAGCCTCCCGCCATCGGTACTCGCCCTGCCCCTTGTGAAGGGGTAGGGTTGGGAAGGGGTGGCTATAGTAGCGTGATTCGCCTCTAATTCTCAAGATTCCAACCTCAAACCACCTGCTCCCTTTCTCCCGATTGCGGGGGACAAGGGCGGGGATAGGGGGGCGCAAGCAAGCGCAACCGCCGCACAGAAAGGTCTTTCCACCGAATTGGACGAAGGGCTTGTCTGCAAGGTGATTCTGCTGTTCTCCATGCGATAAGCCTAAACACTAACCATTTTCGGGGTATACTTGCCCATATTCGCTTTAAATGGAGAGACGAAAAACATGGACTACAGGGCTATCGCGCAGGATGTTGTGGAGCGTGCAAAACGGGCAGGAGCCGATGAAGCCGACGTATGGCTACAGACAGAGACGGAGTTTAGCGTACAGGTACGCAAAGGAGAGATAGAGACTCTTTCTCAGGCGAGTAGCAAAGGGCTAGGCTTGCGGCTGTTCAAAGACAAGCGGCTCGGCTTCGCCTCCACCTCCGATTTTACGCCTGCCGCGCTGGATAGGCTAATCGAGACGACTCTCGGAATTGCTGCTTTCGCCGACCCCAAAGACGAGAACTCTCTCGCCGAAACAGACCCCGCGTCTGCTTTCCCCAACCTAGCACTGTACGACCCCGCGATTGAGGAAGTCCCCACCGACACAAAAATCGAGATGGCAATAGCGTGCGAACGTGCCGCTTCGGAGGCGGATGCACGCATCACCAATAGCGAAGGCGCAGGCTTTGGAAGCGTTGCAGGGGAGACCGTTCTCGCCAATTCGCAGGGACTGCTAGCCTCCTATCGAAGCTCTAGCTGTTCGCTCTACTGTCAACCTCTGGCGGAGGAAGACGGCAAAAAGCAGGTAGACTACGACTATGCCTATGTGCGCGAATGGGACAAGATGGAGTCCCCTGAAGCGATAGGGCTACGTGCCGCCGAGCGCGTACTACGCAAACTGGGCGCGAAAAAGGTTCCCACACAGACCGCCCCCGTTGTGTTCGATAGGCGAGTCGCGTCGAGAATATGGGCGGATGTGCTAGGGGCGGTCAACGGAGACGCGGTTCATAAGGGGATGTCGTATCTGCGCGAAAGACTGGGGGATACCATCGCTTCGGAGATTGTTACGCTTGTAGACGATGGGACTATCGCAGGAGGAGTCGGCTCCGCACCGTTTGATGGTGAGGGGCTACCCACACAACGCAACGTCATTATTGATAAAGGTGTCCTTCGTATGTTCCTCTACGACACCCTGACCGCTCGAAAAGTAGGCAACGGAACAGTATCAACGCATAATGCCCGACGCTCCACAGGGGGGGCTGGCGGTATTGGGGCGTTCAATCTACTGTTAGTGCCCGGTACACAGACACCGGAAGAGCTGATTCGGGCTATCTCTAACGGCTTCTTGGTGACGAGTGTCATGGGTGGAGGAGCCAATACGGTGACAGGTGACTATTCCATAGGGGCTTCTGGGCTTTGGATTGAGGACGGCAAGCCTACCTTCGCCGTCGAAGAGGTGACGATTGCAGGGACAATGGACTCGATACTGAGGGGGATTGACCGTATCGCAAACGACCTCATCTTTCATGGAACCATTGTCAGCCCAACCTTTAGCGTTACCGAGATGACTATAGCAGGCTCATAGAACCCTTACCCCGCCCTCCCCATTTCGGGCAGAGCGGGGCAAAAACACGCGGGGGTACGCAAATTCACAAGCCTATTCGCGCCCCACACCAAGCCCATCCGCCACCCTGTTAATATAGTTAAACCACGAGGCTATCAGGTTTATCTGTAAAATCGCAGTATCATCAAACCCCACAGAACGCAGTACATCAACGTCTTGGCGCGTGCATTTATAGGGGCTTTTCGTCAATTTGGCTACGTAGTCGAGCATAGCACGGTCAGCCGTGTCAAGGTTCGCCGTCCGATAGTCGGTTCGTATCGCAAGTGCTAACGCTTCGTCAATGTCCACCTGACGCAGAAACTCTGCGTGGCTCTCCGTTCACCAGAAGCATGAGTTGAGTACCGAGACCAGTGTTGCTATCATCTCATGCTGACGGCGAGAGAGAGGCAGGTCAGGCGACATCAGCACACCGAACGTCGCAAACGCATGGTAGAGTGCGTCTGGTATTAGGCTATGTGAAGCGACGATGCTTTCACCATTTTTCACCATCTCGAAGAGAGACGCAGCGGTGGTCGAACCGTACTCTTGAGGGTAGAGCGGACGTTGATTCTCATACGCCTCTTTGAGTTTACCTTCTGCCTGACTATAGGGGGTTGTTTTAATCCATGGCATGGCGTTCTACTTTCCGAAGGCTTCCTTTAGTATTTTGAAGAACGCAGGAACCGCTACGGGCGCAGGCTCCTCCTCCTCGTACTCTACCGCGATAAAGCCCCGATAGTTTACATCCTCTAAAACTCTTCTCACACGATGATAGTCCACGTCAAACTTACTATTCGGCTCAACCCCGCGTGCCTTCTCCTTTGCATGACACGCAACAGCAAAAGGGGCAGAGTTCGCAATATCACCGTAAATCTCCCCAATAAAGTTACCCGTATCTAGATTGACGGCTATTCCTGGACGATTGACGGCGTTCAGAAGCACGCTAAGATCTTGAGCGGTCTGTGTTAAGCCGTCATGGTTTTCGAGGGCGAGCGTTACGCCGCGCTCCCAAGCGTATTCGGCACACTCCTGCATCCCCGCAACGACGTTCTGAAACGCGGCTTCTCTGTCTTCTCCCGCTTTTACATACCCTGCAAACACGCGCAGTGTCGTGGCACCTAGTATCACAGAGTTATCTATCCAGTTCTGGGTCATCTCAATGTGTTGGCGGCGTGCCGCGGCATCTACCTGCGCGAAGTTGTTTCCTACCGCTGTTCCCGAAATCAGCACACCCTCTTTGTGGCAGTACCGCTTGACTTCGTTCAGGTAGACACGTTCGGTGGTTGGGAAATAGTAGGAGGTCAACTCCGCTCCTTCAAAGCCTATTTCGCGGCAGAGTGTTATGAAATCGAGGAGAGTCATCTCTCCCGATTGAATCTCTTTGCGATATGAGTAGGCACAACAAGATAGGCGCATGGTCTTTTTTCCTTTTTCAAGTGTGATTAGTAGCGGTAGTTTCGTCTACTTAAGCAGAATTACCTGCATGAGCG
>JAPLCR010000485.1:2513-7117 GCA_026392135.1 Armatimonadota bacterium | reverse complement strand
ATGGAACCGCTTCGTAGACAGGGTCTTTTCACGCTCCTTTGCAGGGTTATGGAGTGCTATTAAACTCAAAATGCTCCATTTCAACCTATGTCAAGCAGGAATGATACAATAGTCTACGGGTTTGAACCCAATACTGGGGTTATGTCATCACCTTTCGCTCAGAGAGCGACGCGATAATGTCTCGTGCAGACTTTGTCTTGACCGTAAGGAGGTATTGCACTATGGCGCAGGTTAAATTTGATTTGCAGGTCATTCCGCTTGCAAAAGAGCGAGGTATGCGCTTCCCTATCGAAGTCTGGTCTGCCGACCCTCTCACACGGAAGCGTGCTGTCATTAGTAGCGAACTACCTTTGGCACTTGACCCAGGAATGTATTCGTTCAAAATGAACCATCCTGACGGTCAAATTTACGAAGCCACGCTAAATATTAAAGACGATACTACACCCCAGATAGTGTCGTTTTATCATGCCTCGACTCTACCTGCCGTCAATGCGCTACGCTCATCCTTGCGAACGAATAGTATCTCCCGCGTCCTGTCCTCCCCTAACAGTACTACTCTGCTTGAAGAGATGAAAGTGCGTCTCTATCATATAGAAGGTTGGGGGAAGCCAACACCGCAACTAAAGACGGCGGCAGAGTATTTTTACCACTCTGAAGGCATTCTTCATTTGCAGATTGATCATTCTAAGGTCAATCACCTCCAATGCCATCGCCCGAATGGAAAAGTATATAACCTTCGCCTTCCTACCGCGCCCAAGCTTGTAAAGGAGATTAAGGTTGCGTTTCGTCCTTTAGAGGGGGGAGAGATAGATATTGAGGCGCACATCTATAATCCTGTCGCAGATAATCTGGTTCAGTATCGTAATCAGGGCTTCAATGCAGAGGCAGAATCTCTTGCGCCAGAGTGGGTCGCTGAGAATAGTGAAAAACTAATTGACGCAAAAAAAAGTGACCCTGTAGCGGCAGTAATAGGAGTATTGACTTTGCTCAAGTTCAATAGGGTAGATGTATTGGAAGACCTAGAGAAAAAAGATTGGCTCACAAATCTCAGCAAGTTATTCACGTGGCTACCGGACGGCACGATTCTGCGGGGAGAGTACTACGCTCGACAGGGGGATTATGTAAGAGCAATGGAAGATTTCCTGACTCTGGAGACGAAAGGTTTACCTTTCTTTCGCTCTGTATTATCCTATGCAGTAGATAGGCTACACGGTTATACCCACTACTCTAGTACCTATTTCCCGCCTGAGCAGATAGACAAAGCAAGAACGCTCTTAAAGCGTCTATCGAAATTTTCGCAATATACTGAATCCAATAGACCTTTCCTTATCTATACGGGCAAGAACCCATCTCAACCAGAGGACAAAGTGGTTGAGAAAGTGATGGAAAGGTATGGTTGGATACAGCCAGTCCGAAAGTAAGAACCCCCTCCTTTTTAATAGCGTCAAAAGCTGTCCCCATGAGCCTCTGCTAAAGGAAATAGAAAAAGGATATCCCTGCCTCCTTCTACAATATAAGAGAGAACTTTCCATCTCGCCGGAACAGTGTTGGCGGGACACTTTTTTGAAAGGATAGCGCGACACAATGTCGAGTCTCATCAATCACGCGGACATCCGCATTGGAACCCTTGCCAGCATGGGCAACGGCGCAAACTATTTGAAGCAGATACTGCCTCACGGTTTTGAATCGTTTCAACTGACAATATGGCAGACCATCGGCGACCTCAATCTGGAGGAGATAGCCCCCGCCGTTTTAGATACCATTGGCGATAAGGCGATTATCAGCAGTCTCGGTATGTTTGGCAACCCCTTACAGGACGAAAACGCGGCGAAAGGCTGGGAAATCTGCATTCGTAACGCGAAGCGTTTCAACTGCAATATGGTCTGTGGGTTCGCGGGGGCTTTGGAAGACCGCCCCGTACCAGAAAGCCTACCCAAATTCAAAGAGGTCTATGGGCATCTTGTGAAGGTTGCAGAGGAGGAGGGTGTTCGGATCGCCTTTGAAAACTGCGATATGGGCGGAACGTGGGAGCGTCCGAAATGGAATATCGCCCACTCCCCTCGCGCTTGGGAGATGATGTTCAACGAAGTTCCGAGCGACGTATTAGGTTTGGAGTGGGAGCCGTGCCACCAGATGGTATCCCTTATCGACCCGCTTCCTCAACTTCGCAAGTGGCTTCCTAAAATCTACCACGTTCACGGTAAGGACGCGACCATTAACTGGGACGTAATTAAAGAGCAGGGACTTCGTAGCGGTGTACAAGCCGTCTACCACCGCACTCCCGGCTTTGGCGACACAAACTGGACAGACGTTATCACCATTCTGCGGCAGGGCGGCTTTACGGGTTCTATCGACATTGAAGGCTGGCATGACCCTATCTATCGCGGCGACCTTGAGATGACGGGGCAGGTCTACGGACTGAACTACCTCAAGCAGTGTCGGGGCGGATCCTACATTCCGAACCCCTCGTAGAGTTGCGATCGGAGTAGATCTGTGAAGAGCCTTGCGCCATTAGGCGCAAGGCTCTTGTTTTGGAATAGGTCATTAGGCACAGCGCAAAACAACTGCCTGAAGAGAGGGTGTTTTCTGCTGAAAGACACCCTCTTCCCGAAACAGGGAGAGGGTAAAGAAGGAGTTGCCTGAGCAGACAACCTACGCGGTAAGTTTGGATTTGAAACTACAGTCGTGGTGTGAACCGTCGCAGAATGGTTTGTCGACAGACGCTCCGCATCGGCACAGAAAAATCGACTCGCCGGTGTCGCTAGGAAGAACGTTCCCGTTCTCGTCTACGAGGGTGACAGCACCCTCTATCTCAATAGGTCCGTCATCGTAAACTGTTACCTTGACTTGTGCAGTATCGCTCATGTTGGTTGTTCCTCTCGTTTGTGCAGTATCCGTCGCTGAAAATGGACAGACGGGCTTCTATTTCGCGTCGATTGCGTGCTATTCCTGCCCGATGTAGGTTATCAATAGATTAAGTTTTGGGGTTTTTAGAAACAGGTAAGGAAATATGCGTGTTTCAGCAGGGATTCTTCTCGGTGTTGCCGTATCTGAGCCTGAGAGAACCTGTGTAAACAGGCTAACACTATCTTGTTTTGAAGGAGTATGTAGGCATGACAACGCCAACCGCCTCGATACAACTGATTGTATTTGGTTCCCGTAACCAGACCGACATTGCTGGAGTCCTCAAGGAAGTGGCTACCGCAGGCTTCCCCGCGATAGAGGCGGGGAATATGTTTCTGTCTTTCGGTGAGGACACCTCACGCCAACTGCTTGCCGAAAATAACTTGCAGATTTCTGGCGCACACTTCGGTTATGGCGACTATGCCGACCCCGCGAAAGTAAAGGCGCATATCGCTTACGCAAAGGCGATTGGCTGCAAGAACTTGATGTGTTCTGGTGTTTCAGATACAAAGAGTGTACAGGGCTACAAAGACTCTGCCAAGCTGTTCAATGCGATTGGTAAGCACATGGCAGAAGAGGGGCTGGCGTTTAACTATCACAACCATGCGTGGGAGTTCGACGATTTGGGCGGGGTGAATGGTATGGAGATTCTTGCGGAAGAGACCGACCCCGAACTTGTCAAGTTCAATATAGATGTGTTTTGGCTCTTCTATGGGGAGCAGGATGTCGTAGGCTTTATTGAGAAGCACGCGAACCGCGCGGGCTATTTCCATTTTAAAGATGGTCGTGCTAAAACTGGCGAAGATGGTAAGCGGCGACCTGAATTTTTGGAGTTGGGTAACGGCGATGTAGATTTAAAAGCCGCCTATGCTGCAGCCATTGCCGCCGGAGCCGAGTGGGCTGTCTCCGAGCAGGACAACACTCTACTGACTGCGCTGGAAGCCGCCACTATCAGTAGGAACTATCTCAAAACACTGGGCGTTTAACAGAGGAGACTTCTCAATGTCGAATGGTACACTCTCCCCCGTAAAAGTGGGGATTATAGGGTGCGGAAATATTAGCGGTATCTACTTCAAAGCAGGGCAGACCTTTCAGGTTTTGGATATTGTGGCTTGCGCCGACCTTGATATTAGCAGAGCGGAAGCGAAAGCTAAGGAGCATGGCATACCCAAAGCCTTGACTCCGCAGGAGTTGCTTGATGACCCTGAAATTCAGATTGTTATCAATTTGACGATTCCGAATGCCCACTTTGATGTCTGCAAAGCCGCTCTACTGGCGGGTAAGCACGTTCATGTTGAAAAGCCCCTCTCTATTACGCGAGAGCAGGGGCAGGAGCTTCTTGCGATTGCAAAGGAGCGGGGACTGCGCGTCGGTTGCGCCCCCGATACCTTCTTGGGAGGCGGGCTACAGACCTGTCGTAAACTCATCGATGACGGCTGGATCGGAGAGCCTATCGCGGCAACCGCCTTTATGCTCTGTCATGGGCACGAGAGTTGGCATCCCGACCCAGAGTTCTACTACAAGGCGGGCGGGGGGCCCATGTTTGATATGGGACCCTACTACCTGACTGCGCTCGTTTCGCTGATGGGGCCCATTCGAAGTGTGATGGGCTCTACACGGGTTACGTTCCCTGAGCGTACTATTACCAGTCAGCCCAAGTACGGTACGAAGGTCGTTGTTGATGTTCCTACACACGTCTC